>NZ_JBIVVI010000107.1:0-12718 GCF_044757675.1 Kitasatospora sp. NPDC091257 | reverse complement strand
GTCCCGCCCCGGGCCGGCCCGTACGCCTCGCCCGCCCAGTCCTCGCCCGAACTCCCCCGCCCGACCGGCGGGGTGGTGTCGCGGAGGAGGTAGCCTCGTTGACTCGCCGGTGCCAACGCCTGATGGTCTGTTACCTGCTCTGGATGGTGCTGTTCACCGGCATCTACTACGCGAATCCGAGCCAGCGGATCATCTGGTGGACGGGCATCGGCCTCGGTGGCGTCGCCGCGATCGTGGTCGGCGTCCGTCTCAACCGGCCCGCGCACGCGCGCTTCTGGTACGTGCTGGCACTCGCCAACCTCAGCTTCACCGTGGGCGAGGTGATCCAGGCCGTCCAGCTGGACATCCTGCACCTGCCCAACCCGTTCCCGTCCGTCGCGGACGGCTTCTACCTCGCCGAGTACGTGCTGTACGCCGTCGGCGTGCTGGGCTTCATCCGCTGGCGCACGGCCCGTCAGGACCGCGCCGGGCTGCTCGACGCCCTCATCCCCACCATCGGACTGGCCCTGCTCGCCTGGATCTACCTGATCCTCCCGTACGCCCGGAACCCGGACCTCGACTGGTTCCAGAAGGCCGTCTCGATCGCCTACCCGCTCGGCGACGTGGTCGTGCTCGCCCTGCTGCTGCGCCTGCTGACCCCGCGCGGGGGCAACTCCCGCTCGCTGCAGCTGCTCGCCGTCGGCTCGCTCGGCCTCCTGGTCTCCGACGTGCTGTACGGGCTGATCCAGCTGCACGGCACCTGGCACATCGGCACGCCCGTCGAACTCGGCTGGGCCGCCTTCTACACCGCCTGGGGCGCGGCGGCGCTGCACCCGTCGATGGTCGAGCTGACCCGGCCGGTGCCCACCCAGCAGCCGGACCTGAGCACCGCCCGGCTGGTGCTGCTCACCCTCGCCTCGCTGATCGCCCCGGCGATCCTGATCATCGAGGCGCTGGCCGGCAACACCGGCAACGCGGGCGTGATCGGCGCGTTCTCCGCGCTGCTCTACCTGCTGGTGCTGGCCCGGCTGGCGGTGGTCGTCTCCGACCGCCGGCAGGCCGTCGCCCGCGAGCGGACGCTGCGCGAGGCGGGCGCCCGGCTGACCGCGGCCGTCACGGTGGAGGAGGTCGCGGACGCCGTCCAGTCCGCCGCGTCGACGCTGATGCCGGCCGAGGCCGGACACGTCGCCCTGCTCGCGGTGACCGAGGAGGGCGTGCTGCACGTGCGGCACGCCGGGAGCGGCTCCGCCCGGCAGGCGCCGCAGGACGCCGCGCCGTCCGAGCAGGTGCTGGAACTCGCCGCCGCCCGGGAGACCCTGCTGCTGCCCGTGGCCGCCCTGGGCCTGGACGCCGCCCCGCCCACCTCGACGAAGCCCGGCGCGTCCAAACCCGGCGTGTCCAAACCCGGCCCGTCCAAACCCGGCCCGTCCAAGCCCGGCCCCGCGCGGTCCGCCGCCGCGAAGCTCTCCGCCAAGCCCGGCGCCAAGCCCGCCGCGAAGCCCGGCGGCGACCGGCGCACCCGCCTCGGCGGCCGCATGCCGTACGCCCTGGTCTGCCCGCTCACCCTCGCCGAGCGCCCCTCCGGCGATCCGCTGATCGGCGCGCTCATCGTCACCGGCACCGAGCAGGAGCTGACCAGCCTCTGGAGCTCGCTGGAGATCCTCGCCGCGCAGGCGGCCCTCGCGGTCGAGCGGTTGGTGCTGAGCCGGGAGGTCATCCGCCGCAACAGCGAGCTGTACTTCCGCACCCTGGTGCAGAACGCCAGCGACGTCATCCTGATCCTCGACGCCGACGACGGCGTGCGCTACGCCTCCCCGTCCGCCGAGACGGTGCTCGGCCACCCGAACCTGGCCGGCACCCTGCTGACCGACCTGGTCCCGCCCGAGGACAGCCGGGAGGTCGGCAAGGCGCTGGCCCGGATGCGCGGGACGGCCGACCAGCCCCGGGCGGAGCAGCCGCGCGAGCACTGGCGGCTGCTGCGCCAGGACCGCACCCCGATCGAGGCCGAGGTCCGCTTCAACGACCTGCGCGCGGACCCGACCGTGGGCGCCCTGGTGCTCACCCTGCGCGACGTGACCGAGCAGCGGCAGATGGAGCGCGAGCTGACCCACCGGGCCTTCCACGACTCGCTGACCGGCCTGGCCAACCGGGTGCTGTTCCTGGACCGGGTCGGCCACGCCCTCTCCCGGGGCGAGCGCAGCGGAGCCGTCACGGGGGTGCTGTTCATCGACCTGGACGACTTCAAGGTGGTCAACGACACCCAGGGCCACGCGATCGGCGACGAACTGCTGGTCGCGGTCTCGCTGCGGATCTCCACCGCGCTGCGCGCCTCGGACACCGCCGCCCGCCTCGGCGGCGACGAGTTCGCGGTGCTGGTGGAGGACGCGCGGCGGCCGGCCGACGTGGACACCATCGCGTCCGGGGTGCTGGCGGTGTTCGCCGAGCCGTTCAGGCTCAAGTCGGGCGCGGTGCGGGTGACGGCCAGCATCGGCGTGGCGACCACCGAGGACAGCGTGGACGCGACCGAGCTGCTCACCCACGCCGACCTCGCGCTCTACTCCGCCAAGGCGGCCGGCCGCCGTCAGTGGCGCCACTACCGGCCGGCCCTGCAGACCGGGATGGTGGAGCGGCACGAGCTGAACGAGCACCTCGACTCGGCGATCGCGGAATCGGCCTTCCAGCTGTACTACCAGCCGATCGTCGACCTGCGCTCGGGGGACCTGGTCGCCTTCGAGGCGCTGGTCCGCTGGCCGCACGACCGCCGCGGCATGGTGCTGCCCGACGAGTTCATCGCCCTGGCCGAGGAGAGCGGCCAGATCGTCCCGCTCGGCGCCTGGGTGCTGGAGCGCGCCGCCCAGGAGGTCGCGGCCTGGCACGCCGCCAGTTCGGCGGTCCGCTCCGCCGCCGGCCGGCCGCCGCTGCGGGTCAACGTCAACGTCTCGGCCCGGCAGTTCCGCGACGCCGGGTTCGTGGACGTGGTCCGCCGGGCCCTGGCCACCACCGGCATCGACCCGCACACCCTGGTCCTGGAGCTGACCGAGTCCGTGCTGATGCGCCGCGACGACCGCATCCACGCCGACATGGCCACCCTGTCCGGCCTCGGCGTCGGCATCGCCATCGACGACTTCGGCACCGGCTACTCCTCGCTGTCCTACCTGCGCGAGTTCCCGATCTCCCTGCTCAAGATCGACAAGTCCTTCATCGACGGCCTCGGCCACTCGCCCCGCCGGTGCCCGCCCACTGGACTCCGGGGATGCACCTGGTCCAGTTCGTCGAGGAGGGCGGCGAGGGCCTGCCGCCGCTGGACGCGGGCAGCGTCGAGGGCCCCGCCCGCGAGTTCTTCGTGGTGCGGCCCCGGCGGGCCGGCAGCCGGTCCCGCATCCTCTACAAGAAGTCGACCTTCACCCGGCACGCCTACAACCGCTCCGACCGGCCGGACGAGGAACGCGCCGTCAGCCTCTACGACCACCCCGTGTACCTGGCGGACGCCGCTCCCCGCGGGCACAAGGTGAGCCTGCACCGGCCCGGCGGAGTCATCGACCTCGCCTACTGGGACGCCCCGTTCATCGCCTGGCTGGAGCGCAACGACTACCCGGTCGAATTCTGTACGGATCTCGACCTCCACGAGGACCAGGAACTTCTCTCCTCGTACGATCTGCTGCTGAGCGTCGGCCATGACGAATACTGGAGCGAGGCGATGCGCGCCCACGCCGAGCGATTCGTCCACGACGGCGGGAACATCGCCTTCCTCAGTGCCAACACATGCTGGTGGCGCATTCATCCGACCGACGGGAACACCGCCTTCGTCTCCGACACCGACCACCACGTGGGGGACGAGTATCCGCACCTGCCGGCGACCGACCAGTGGTGGCCGGCGCCGCCCGACGGCGCGGGCCGCCCCGAGAACTCCCTCACCGGGGTGAGTTTCCGCAACGGCGGGATGTGGCCGAGCACCGAATGGCCCGGGGACCGTCCGCGCGAGGGGTACACCGTCCAGCACGCCGACCACTGGCTGTTCGCCGGCACCGGGCTGCGCGACGGGTCCGACGGCGGCGTGCCCGACCGGCTCGGCGCGGGCACCGCGCTGATCGGGTACGAGTGCGACGGCGCCGCCTACGCCCGGGACGCCCGGGGCGTGGCCCGGGCGACCGGCGAGGACGGCACTCCCGCCTCCTTCCTCATCCTCGGGATCCACGTCCTCGATCCGGTCCACGAGGACTTCCACCACTTCACGTGGGGCCACTGGAACGGCCCGGTCCGGGAGCCGGGCCTCACCAGCCCCCGGGCCGCGACCATGGGCGTGCACACCGCCGGCGGCACCGTGTTCACCGCGGGCACCACCGACTGGCCGGTGGTCTGCGGGAGGGAGCAGGACGCCGGCGTCGTGCGGGTCACCCGCAACCTCCTGGACCGGCTGCGGCACCGCGCGGCGCGCCCCTGAGCAGGTCCCGCAGTCCGCGGATCCGGGCCGCCCCGGCCGGCAGGGGCGGTTCGGCTCCGCGCACCGCCGGGTCCGGCCGGCACAGGTGGACGGGCCGCATCCCGGCGGCGAGCGGTCCGAGGACGTCGGGCGCCCACATGTCCCCGACGAACAGCACCTCCCCGGCCCGCAGCCCGCACCGCTCCAGCAGGGCCCGGTAGATCAGCGGGTGCGGCTTGCGCGCCCCCGCCCGGGCGGAGCCGACGACCACGTCGACCACCGCGCCGAGGCCGACCTCCTCGACGCAGTCCTCCAGGTTCCAGAACCAGTTGGAGCAGATGCCCACCAGCAGGCCCCGGTCGCGGAGCTCCCCGAGGACGGGGCGGGCGTCCTCGAAGAGCTCCAGCGTGACGGCCTTCATGGCCCGGTCGATCTCCTCGACCAGGTCGTCGAGTTCGCGCTCCGGCACCCCGCAGGCCCGAGCCCTGCGCAGCAGCCGGTCCAACTCCCAGCGGTGGTAGGCGGTTTCACCGACCGAGTGGGCCACGTGCTGCTCGCCCTCGCGGGGGCCCACCGCCCACTGGTCGCCCCAGCGGGCGCCCTGGGCGGCGAGGCCCCGGCGTTCGAAGATTCCGCGGTGGTCGGGCGGCAGCGGCTCGACCATCCGCACCAGCGTCCCGTAGAAGTCGAAGACGACGGCACGGACCTGCGGCGGCAACACGTTCGGCACCCGCCCGGCCTCAGTACCGGCCGTACCGGCGCGGGAAGTAGTCCTGGAGTTCGCCGTCCCGCTCGATGTCGACGGTCGCGCAGTGCAGCCCGCCGCCGAACGGCCCGACCGCCCGGAACGGCACCGGGACGATCTCGAAGCCGTACGAGGAGAGTTGCTCCGCCAGCCGGACCTCGTTCTCCTCGATGCACAGGGTGTTCTCGTCGAGGTTCAGCATGTTCCCGGCGAGCCACGGGCTGCAGAACGACAGCTTCGGCGGGTGGTCCCAGCTCGCGGGCTGCACCGCCTCGACGATCTCCCAGTCGTTGAGCCGGAAGAACTCCATCAACTCGGCGTCCGCGAGCCGCTCGCCGCAGTGCAGCACCAGGCCGGGGCGCAGCGGCACCCAGGTGGCGTCGATGTGCAGCGGGTGGGTGTTGGTGGAGGTCACGGCGTGCACCCGGTGGTCGGGGAAGTGGCGCTTGAGCCACTGGTAGCCGCTGCGGTTGGTGACGAAGGACAGTTGGACGAACAGGTCCTTGCCGAAGCGGGCGACGTCGGCGGCGTCGAACAGCGGCTCGGCCTCGGTCAGCACCAGGTCGTAGTCGCGGACCCGGGCCAGCTGTTCCTCGGTGGACAGGTCGTTGTAGGTGTCCCAGAACTCGGTGTGGTACGAGGCGTCGGTGAGCCGGGGTTTCGGGGCGGCCTCCCAGCGCATGCGCTCGTCGGCCTCGAACAGGCCCTGCAGCACGGGCCGGTAGCACAGGTACTCGTGCCAGCGGCTGCGGTAGGACATGGTCGCTTCCAGGACCTCGTTGCCGACGGTCAGCAGCAGGTCCCGGGGCGGCATGCAGCCGAACATGGAGTCCTGGGTCCAGTCGGGGGTGCCGACCTGCTGGGTGAAGTCGACGGGGGTGGGGCGGTCGACGCGGATGCCGCGGCGGCGCAGCAGTTCGGCGAAGTCGTCGAGCTGCTGCTCGGCCTCGGCGACCATGTCGGCGGGCATCGGGCCGTGGGTTCCCAGGGGGAAGCCGTCGTCGGGGTAGTCCCGGCGGACCGCGTGCTCGGGGGCCTGGACCACGGTGCCCTCGGCGCGCCCGACGATCACATGACGCAGGGGGTCCCAGCCGTTCCAGGCGTTGACCCGCACCGGCCGTTCGGTGGTGTCGGGGGTCGCATCGGGCGCGGTCGTCGTCTGCTCGGTCACGTACAAGCCCTTCGATGGGGGTCGCGTGGGTGACGCAGAGGCCCAACCTGCGGGGGCCACCCGGGAGGAGTCAAGGCGTTGCGCCCGCCACGGGACACCGAACGTCATCTTCCGGCCGAATGTCCGTGCCTCCGCGCCGCGGGGTGATCGGACGGGTAGTCAGAAGACTGCCCCCATAGCGAACTTGGAGACCCCATGGCCATTCGCGTGCCCTGTCGCCCCTTGGTTCTCACATTGCTCCTGTCCCTGGCCGTGGCCGGGTGCGGTTCCGGATCGGGCGGCGGCTCCGGATCCGGCGGCAAGCTGACGGTGTGGCTGGCCGTGGACGCCCAGGAGAGTTGGCCACAATTGGTCCAGTCCACCAACGACCGTTTCGCCAAGGACCACCCCGGGATCCAGGTCGACGTCCAGTACCAGCAGTGGACGACGAAGAACCAGAAACTGGACGCCGTCCTCGCCGGGAAGAACGTGCCCGACGTGGTGGAGATGGGCAACAGCGAGACCACCAACTACATCGTCAACGGTGCCTTCGCCCCCCTCGAACCGGCCCGCTTCGACCAGTCGGACGCCTGGCTGCCGGCGCTCGCCGACGCCTGCCGCACCAACGGCAGGACGTACTGCGTGCCCTACTACGTCGGGGCCCGGGTCGGTGTCTACCGCACCGACTACTTCGCCCGGGCGGGTGTGCCGGGCGCCCCGAGGACGTACCCCGAACTCCTGTCCGCGTTCGACAGGCTGAAGAGCACCGTCGGCGCCCAGGACCCGAACTTCTCCGCCTTCTACATGCCCGGCCGCTACTGGTACGCGGCGATGGCCTTCGTGAAGGACGCGGGCGGCGAGATCGCGGTGAAGGACGGCGACCGCTGGAAGGCCTCGCTGTCCTCGCCGAAGTCCGTCGCCGGGCTCACCGAGTGGAAGCGGCTGATCGACGCCTACTACGTGGGCGACCGCGCCAAGGACAACGGCGACCAGCCGGCCGTCGTCGGCCAGGGCCACGTGGGCGTCTTCTACGGCAACACCTGGGAGGCCGACGCCGCCGCCGACGAACGCTCCGGCGGGGATCCGAAGCTGAAGGACAAGTTCGCCACCTTCCCCTTCCCCGGCCCGTCCGGGAAGCTCCTGCCGCCGTTCCTCGGCGGCTCCACCCTGGCCGTGCCGGCCAAGTCGACACGCAAGGACCTGGCCGCCGACTGGATCAAGCTGTTCACCGACCGGGAGTCGCAGAAGACGCTGATCGCCGCGAACACCCTGCCCAACAACACCGTCCAGCTGGCCGAGGTCGCCGGCGGCGGCATCAACGGCCCGGCCGCCCAGGCCGCGGCCACCGGGGGCTGGATGACCCCGTTCGCGCCGGGCTGGACGTCGGTGGAGAAGTCCAACGTCCTGCCCGAGATGCTCGAACGGATCGCCAACGGCAAGGCGTCGGTGCAGGACGCCGCACGGGAGGCGGACCAGCGGATCGACGAAGTGGTCAATGAGCGCTGACCGGGGCCGGCGGCGGCGTCCGCTGCTGCCGTACCTCCTGATCGGCCCGACCGTCCTCGCGCTCGTCCTGGTGCTCGGCTACCCGCTCGTGGACATGGTCGTCCTCTCCTTCCAGGACATGACCCGCGAGCAGCTGTTCAGCGGCACGTCGCCGCCGTGGGCCGGGCTGGACCAGTTCCGCCGGATCCTCGGCGACGGGTTCTTCTGGACGGTGGTGGCCCGTACGGTGCTCTTCACCGCGGTGTGCGTCGTCCTCACCGTGCTCTGCGGGCTGTTCACGGCCCAGCTGATGCACCGGGTCTCCCCGTGGGTGCGCGCCGTCATCGCCGGGGTGCTGGTGACCGTGTGGGCGATGCCCGTCATGGTCGCCGCGTCGATCTTCCGCTGGCTCTTCGACGCCGACTACGGCGTGGTGAACTGGCTGCTCTCGAACCTGCCCGGGGTCGACCTGGCCCGCCACAACTGGTTCACCGACCCCTGGCAGGGGTTCTCCGTCATCGTCGCCGTCGTGGTGTGGGGCTCGCTGCCGTTCGCCGCGATCACCCTGCGGGCCGCGCTGGCCCAGGTCCCGCCCGAGTTGGAGGAGTCCGCGGTGCTCGACGGGGCCCGGCCGTTCCAGGTCTTCCGGCACGTGACCCTGCCGGTGATCAGACCGGTCCTCGTCATGGTCACCACGCTGTCGGCCATCTGGGACTTCGGCGTCTTCAACCAGATCTGGCTGATGCGCGGCGGCCAGCCCGAGCGGGAGTACTACCTGTTGGGCGTCTACTCCTTCATCGAGTCCTTCGCCGTCAACCGGTACAGCACCGGGGCCGCGATCGCGCTGGTGACCGTCGTGCTGCTGCTCGCCGGTTCGGTCGTGTACCTGCGTCAGATGTTCCGGACGGGAGAGGTCGAATGAGGCGGCGGCGGTCGCCGGGCCGCGACCTCCTCGGGCTGCTCGTCGCCGCGGTGATCGGCTTCCCCGTCTACTGGATGGTGCTCACGGCGTTCCGGCCGGCCTCCGAGATCCTGCGCCTGCCGCCGGAGTTCTGGCCGGGCCGGTTCACGCTCGACAACTTCGCCCGGGCGCTGGGCACCGAGACCTTCTGGGCCAACGTCCGCTCCAGCGTGGTCATCGGCCTCGGCACCGTCCTGGTGTCGCTGGTCGTCGGCGCCCTCGCCGCCTTCGCCCTCGCCCGGTTCCGCTTCGCCGGCCGCAGGGCCTTCGTCGTGGTGATCCTGATCGTCCAGATGGTCCCGCTGACGGCCCTGATCATCCCCGTGTACCTGCTGCTGAACGACGTCGGGATGACCGACAGCCTCACCGGCGTGATCCTCACCTACCTGGTGTTCACGCTGCCCTTCACGGTGTGGATGCTGCGCGGTTTCATCGCCGGCGTCCCGGTGGAACTGGAGGAGGCGGCCATGGTCGACGGCTGCGGCCGCCTCGGCGCCTTCCGCCGGGTGGTGCTGCCACTGCTCGCCCCCGGCATCGTCGCCACCTCCGTCTTCGCCCTCGTCCAGGCGTGGAACGAGTACGTCCTCGTCTACGTCCTGCTGTCGAGTCCGAAGAAGCAGACCGTCAGCATCTGGCTGGTCTCCTTCCAGACCAGCTTCGGGACCGACTACGGCGGTCTCATGGCGGGTGCCACGCTGACCGCCCTGCCCGTCGTGGTCTTCTTCCTCGTCGTCCAGCGCAGGATCGCCTCCGGCCTCGCGGCCGGCGCGGTCAAGGGCTGACCGCGAGCACAGCAGGCCCCGCTCTCCCGGCGGCACCCCGTTCACGTCCACAGGAGGATTCCGTGACGCACGACCGCCTCGATCTCGTGTCCAAGCTGTACCAGCCGTCCGGCTGGCCCCGTGTCCTGGAGGCCGCCTCGGGAGCCGCCTCCGGGGCGCCACTCGTCGTGGACCTCGATCCGACGACCTTCTGCGACCTGGCCTGCCCCGAGTGCATCAGCGGAAAGCTCCTCAACCAGGGCCGCTTCACCCCCGAACGGCTGGCGGCGCTCGCCGAGGAGCTGGTCGCCCTGTCCGTCCGGGGCGTGGTGCTGATCGGGGGCGGCGAGCCGCTCGCCCACCGGGGCACCCGCAAGGTCCTGCGCATCCTCGGTGAGGCGGGCCTGGCCGTCGGGGTCGTCACCAACGGCACCATGATCGACAAGAACCTCACCGAACTCGCCCGCTACGCCACCTGGGTCCGCGTCTCGATGGACGCGGGCACCGCCGGGACGTACGGGCTCTTCCGCCCCGACCGCAAGGGCCGCAGCGTCTTCGACAAGGTCGTCGCGAACATGCGGCTGCTCGCCGAGGCGAAGAGCGGCGCCCTCGGCTACTCCTTCCTCGTCATGACCCGCCGGGAGCCGGACGGCCGGACCGTCAGCAACCACACCGAGGTGCTGCGCGCCGCCGAACTCGCCCACGACATCGGCTGCGACTACTTCGAGACCAAGGCGATGTTCGACGAGGAGCACCACGTCATCCAGGTGTCCCAGGACATCCTCGACGCGGTCGACCGCCAGCTCGCCGAGGCGGCCCGGCTGGAGAGCGACACCTTCCAGCTCGTCAACTCCTCCACGCTCACCTCCCTGCGCCGCCACACCGGACCCGTCCAGCCCAAGGAGTACCACCGCTGCCGGGTCGCCGAACTGCGCACCCTGATCACCCCCTCCGGCGTGTACGTCTGCGCCTACCACCGCGGCAACCCGATGGCCAGGATCGGCGACGCCGTCACCGACAGCCTGGCCGACATCTGGCAGGGCTCCGACCGCGGCATCATCGACCCGAGCCGGGACTGCCGCTTCCACTGCGCGCGGCACCGCTCCAACCTGGAACTGGAGCAGATCGCGGAGGGAACGGGCGCAGTCCCCCTCCAGGAGGACTACGACCCGTTCCTGTGACCGTCGCGGTGACCGTCACACCGCGCTGACGCCGACCCGATCCCCCGCCCGGGCACCGCGGCTCCCCGCCGCCGCCCGGGCGGGGATCACCCGCGCCCCGGGGTACCGGCCGCGCAGCGCGCCGGCCAGGCCCGCCACCACCGCGGGCGCGTCGCCCGCGCGGCACACCCCGACCAGCGAGCCGCCGCCCCCGGCCCCGCTGAGCTTCAGCGGCAGGCCGACGGCGCGCAGCGCCACCGTCCGCAGCTCCTCCAGGAGCGGGGTCGACATGCCCTGGAAGTCGCGCATCGCCGCGTGCGCCCGGGCCATCGCCTCCCCCAGCGCCTCGTGGTCGCGCCCGCGCAGCGCCGCCCACGCGGCGGCCGAGGCCCGGTCGGCCTCGGACCGGTACGCCGCGAGCGCGGGATCGCCGGCCGCGAGCTGCGCCCGCACCGTACGGATGTGGTCGCCGGTGTTCTTCCGGGTGCCCGAATCCACCACGACCACCCGCCAGTCGTCCGGGAACTCCAGCCGCTCCCTGACGACCGGCAGCCCGTGCTCCCGGCCGTCGATCAGCAGCGCGCCGCCCTCGGCCACGGCGAGGTGGTCCATGCCGCCGCCGTTGAACCGGGCGAACTCGAACTCGTACGCCCACTGGACGATCGAGCGCTCCGGCACCCGCTCGCCGGCCGGCGCCCCGGCCTCGGCGAAGGCCCGGAACAGCGCCACGATCAGCGCCGTGGACGAGGACAGCCCGCTCGCGGGGGGCGCCTCGCTGCGGACGCGCACCGGCGGCGGGGCGGGGGCCAGCCCGGGGAGCCGGGCGCGCAGGAAGGTCCACACCTCGGCCGGCCAGTCGCCGGCCGTCTCCGCGCCGGCCGTCGCCCCCGGCACCACCTCGACCGTGGTCGGCAGGTCGAGGGCGAGGCTGACCGAGCGGCCCGCCCCCAGCCAGTCCAGGTCCTCCCCCGACAGGCACGCCCGGCACGGCACCGCGGCGCGGATCGGATGCTCTTCGCTCATCCGGTGCTCTTCGCTCATCCGGCCTGGAACCTCCCCTCGGCCACGAACGCCCGGTACATCGACAGCACCACCGCCGTGGGCGGGTGCAGCGGCCCCGGCGGATCGTCGAGGCGCCGGAACTCCGCCCGGCGCACCTCGTCCGCCCCGGGGGCGAGCTCCCCCGACCAGCGCCGGGCCACGAAGCACAGCGCGAAGCAGTGGGTGACGTCCCCGTTCGGATAGGTCAGGGTGTGCACGGCCGGATCGGACAGCGACCCGAACGCGACCAGGTCCTCCTTCTCCACCCGCAGCCCGGTCTCCTCCGCCACCTCCCGGACGGCCGCGTCGGCGAAGCCCCCGTCCTCCTCGCAGGCGCCCGCCGGCAGCTCCCACACGCCGTTGTCGACCCGCTGCTGGAACAGCCCCCGGCCGGCCGCGTCGAGCAGCAGGACCTGGGCGCCCGGCATCAACAGCTTTCTGCCGCCCACCTTCTGACGCAGTGACCAGGTGTACGACCCGACGTAACCCATGCCCGCACCGCCTCCTTCGCGGCCCGCCCCACGGCGGACGTCCACGGGGCCACAGACTGTCACGCGTTCTCCTCCACCAGCCAGCGCGGCACCGCCTCGGGTGTCGACTCCAGCCACCGCACGTACCGGTCCACGCCCTGCGCCACGTCGATCCGGGCCCGCCAGCGCAGCAGCTCCCGGCACCGCTCGGTGGAGGCGTAGCCCCCGAGCGGATCGCCCTCGGGACGCGGGGTGACGATCCGGCGCGCCCCCGGGAAGTAGGGGGTGAGCAGGTCCGCGACCTCCCGGACGGACGTCGGGCGGCCCGTCCCCACGTTCACCGTCCGGCCCGCCATCCCCTCCTCCACGAGCGCCAGCGCCGTCGCCTCGGCCACGTCCTCGACGTGGACCAGGTCGCGCACCTGGACGCCGCCCCCGTTCAGGCGCATGGGACGGCCGAGCCGGGCCTGCAGGGACAGCCACGGGACCATCCAGGAGTGGCTGCCCGGCTTGGGGATCTGCGGCTCCCCGTACACCGAGAAGTAC
>NZ_JBIVVI010000106.1:0-12733 GCF_044757675.1 Kitasatospora sp. NPDC091257 | reverse complement strand
GGGCAACCGTGCACGGCCACACCCTCGGCTATGCGGTGGGCATCCCGTACCCGGCTCTCCTGCTGGCCGGCTACCTCCTCGTCACCGTCGGCTCCCTGCTGGCAAGCGGCGACCGGCTGCTCCGCCGTCTCGGTCTCCTCACCGGCGCGGGCGCCGCCGCCTGCGCCCTGCTCTGGCACCTCGCCTTCGTCTCCACGTGGTGTGCCCTCGCCGCGCTGACCAGCCTGCTGCTGCTCCAGTGGGCGGGCCACCGACCGGCGGGCGGGCCCGCCCCTGTCGAAGACCGGGCCCGATAGGGCGTGCCCTGGGGCCGGCTAAGCGCAGTGCGCCGGTTCCGAGTCGTCGGCCGCGTCGGCCGCACCGCCCGCCTGGACCGCGCTGCCCGCGTGCCCTCGGAAACGGTCCATCTCGCGCCATTCGGGGCGCAGCCCGGCCAGGGTCGTGGTCGCGAAGTAGAGGGCTCCGCCGGCGATCAGGCCGGGTATCAGCCCGACCGTCGCGACCGCCGCACCGGCGACCAGCCCACCGAGCGGGATGCCGGCCCAGGAGAGGGAGTCGCCGAGGGCGTGGACGCGGCCCAGCAGGTGGCGGGGCACCCGTTCGAAGAGGACCGCGCCGAGGATCGGGTTGAGGAAGCCGGCGCCGAAGCCGCCGATCGCGAAGACCGTGAGCACCAGCCACATCGGCGCGTCGAGGGCGAGCACCAGGAAGCGCGGCGCGCCGCACAGCAGGAAGCCGGCGAAGAACACCGTCCGGCGGGGCAGCCGGGAGGCGACGGCCGCCGCTATCAGGCTGCCGACGACCGCGGTGGCGCCCATGACGGCCGCGGCCAGGCCGATGGCGGCCGGACCGTTGCCGGACTCGCGCGCCCAGACCGGGACGAGGACGGTGGTGAACCCGGCGTCGATCAGGTTGGTGATGCCGATCATCACGATCACGGTGAGCAGCAGCGGCTCCGAGCGCAGGAAGGTGAAGCCCTCGCGGAACATCCGCCAGTAGCCCGCGGGCTGCTCCTCCGCCGAGGGTTCGGCTGCCACGGCTGCCACGGCGGGCACCGCCGGGCGCCCCATGCCGCGCGGGAGCGCGACCGCGATGATCAGCGACCCGAGCGCGAAGGTGACCGCGTTGACCGCCAGCCCGGCCAGCGGCCCGATCAGGGCGACCAGCCCGCCGCCGACCGCCGGACCGATGGTGGAGGCCAGCCGCTCGGTGACCCCCGACAGCCCGGTGGCGCGCTCCATCGGCACCCGGGCGTGGTCGGCCGCCTCCGGGACCATGACGGACTTGGCCAAGTCCCCCGGGCCGCGCATCGCCCCGATCACCGCGACCATCACCAGCAGCGCCCAGAACGGAAGCAGCCCCCGGGCGTGCAGCAGCGGGACCAGCCCGGCCGTGACGGCGCTGACCGCGTCCGTCGTCCAGGACACCACGCGCGGCCCGAGCCGGTCCACCAACGGCCCGGTCAGTGCCTTGACCGCCACGTACGGCGCCATTTCGGCGAAGGCGACCAGGCCCGTCATGGTGGCGCTGCCGGTGGTGGCCAGGACGAACCAGGGCAGGGCGATGGCCGAGACGCGCGTGCCGGTCACGGAGACGACCGTGGCGGCCAGCACCCCGGCCAGCGGGCGGAAGCTGCGCCCGGGCGCGTGGACGGCGGCGGCACCGGTGCCGGTGGTGGTCATGCGGTTTCCCCCTCGGTCGTGGTGGTGCTCGTGTCCGGCAGGACGTGGACGATCACGGAGACCTGCTCGGTGCCCTCCGGGGCCGGCCCGCCGTGGTCGATCTGCCGGTAGCGCCGGACCACCTCGGACAGCTCGCCGGAAAGCTGCTCGGCCTCGGCGGGGGTGAGCTGGAGGACCCGGTCGCTGAGGTCCGTCACCCGGCGCCACTCGCGCGGCATGGTCTCGAAGGCGTCCAGCGCGCGCTGGGCGGTCAGGGTGTGCGCGGCCAGGACGGACCGCAGGAAGCCGGCGGCCGTGTCGAGGTCGTCGTCCGCCATGTCGTCCACCGTCCAGACGGTCAGCGGGTGGGCCGAACGCCACCAGCGCTCGCGGGCGTTGCCCCGCTCCTCGTCCTCCTCGACGAAGCCCGCGGCGGCGAGCTGGCGCAGGTGGTAGCTGGTGGCTCCGGAGTTCAGCCCCAGCTGTGCGGCGAGCCTCGTCGCCGTCGACGGGCCGTGCTTGCGCAGGAGTCCGACCAGCTGCATGCGCACGGGGTGCGCCATCGCCCGCATGTTCTTGGCGGTGATGGCGATGTGCGGGTCGTCGCTGTGCTTCCAGCCGCGCTCTTCGGTCATGGCAGGAGACTAGAACCGCAAAGACTTCTTTGCAAAGGCTTTTTTGCGAAGGGTTTTTTGCGAAGAAGTCTTCGCGGTTGCTCGACGCGCAGGAGGCCGCGCCTCCGGGGCCCCGCCGGTCGGCGGGTGCCCGACCGGCCGCTCGGCGGGGGCCCCGGAGCGGACCGCGGCCCGGAGCGGGATTGTCACCCGGGCGGGCGAGGCGCAGGCTGGCAGGAAGGGCCCGGTAGTCGGCCCGTCCCGGTCGGCCGCGGATTCGATGACGGCCGCCGGCGAGCACGAGGGGCAGGGCGATGGCACGCGGGAGGCTCTGGAGCTACGTCGCGTCGGGGGCCCGGGCGCTCGGCGCGTTCGGCGGCGCGGTCGGCGCGTTCGGCGGCGCGGTCGGCACCGGCCACCGGAGCGGGTCCGGGCGCGCGGGCGCACTGGCGACCACCGAGGCCGAGGAGGGCCTCGGCCCGTTCTCACCGGGCGTGATGGCCGCGCCCAGGTCGCTCTCCCGCACCGAGCTGGAGCGGCTGCGCTGGACCGGCCGGCAGGACGGCTGCGAGCCGACGGCCCGGCATGTCCAGGTGGCCGACCTGGTCCGCCGGGTGGTGCGCGGCGGTGGCCGGGCGGCGGCCGTCACGGTCCGGGTGGCGCCGGGGCTGCCGGTGGTGGCCGGGGACGCCCGCCGACTGGAGACCGCCGTCGCCGGGCTGGTCGACCAGGCGATCCGGCGCAGCCCGCCCGGCGGCCGGGTGCTGGTCCGGGCCGACGTGGCGGGTGGCGCGTCCGCACCGCGGGCGTCCGGACGGGCGGCGGCGACCCGCGGCAGGGTGGAGATCCGGGTCTGCGACCGGGGCTCCTCCGAGCCGACCGGGGCGCGCGACCGGCTGATCGCCGGCGTCCGGACGGACGGCGTGGTGGGGCCCGCCCTGCACAGCCTGGTCGACGCCGCCGGCGGCCGGCTCGCGGTGGAGCCCACCCCCGGCGGCGGGCTGACCGTCGTCCTGCTGCTGACCGTCGCGTACGACTGACGGAGTACCGCGGCGTCCGGGGCCGGACCGGGGCACGCACCCGGCGGATTCGGCCCACGAAACCTAGACTTGCCCCATGCCCCGGCTCAACGACCAGGTCAGGGAGCTGCTCCAGGAGTACGCCGACCTGATCAACATCACCGGCGGGGACGCCTTCCGGGCCCGCGCCTACGAGAAGGCCGCCCGGGCGGTCGGCGGCCACCCCGGGGACCTGGCAGGCCTGGACGTCAAGGGTCTGCAGCAGATCCCCGGCGTCGGGAAGTCCACGGCCGAGAAGATCGCCGAGTACCTCGCCACCGGGACCGTCCCCGCCCTGGAGGCGCTGCGCGCCGAGATCCCGTCCGGCGTCCGGGAGATGATGGCCGTCCCCAGTGTCGGGCCCAAGCGCGCCCTGGCCCTCTACCGCGACCTGGGGATCTCCTCGGTGGACGAACTCGCCGCGGCCGCCCGCGCGGAGCGGCTCGCCGACCTGCCCGGCTTCGGCGAGCGCAGCGGCGAGAAGATCCTGCACGGCATCGAGCTGATGCGGCAGTCCGGCGGCCGCACGCTGCTGGACACCGCCACCGAGCTGGCCGAGCAACTCGTCGCCGTGCTCTCCGCCGTCCCCGGCTGCACCCGCTGCGCGTACGCGGGCTCGCTGCGCCGGATGCGCGAGACGGTGGGCGACATCGACGTGCTCGCGACCGCCGAGGACTCCGCCCCGCTGATGGCCGCGCTCACCGGACTCCCCTCCGTCGCCGAAGTGATCGGCAGCGGGAGCACCAAGACCTCGGTCCGTACCACCCAGGGCGTACAGGTGGATCTGCGGGTCCTCCCGGAGGAGGACTGGGGAGCGGCACTGGTCTACTTCACCGGCTCGAAGGCGCACAACATCAAGCTGCGCACGATGGCCGTCCGGGCCGGGCTGAAGCTCTCCGAGTACGGGCTGTTCGAGGTGGACGGCGGCGCCAAGGTGGTCTCGGAGACCGAGGACGAGGTGTACGCGGCCCTCGGACTGCCGTGGATCCCGCCGCCGCTGCGCGAGGACCGGGGCGAGATCGAGGCCGCGCTGGACGGCGGACTCCCGGACCTGGTCCAGGAGTCCGACCTGCGCGGCGACCTGCACACCCACACCGACCTGACCGACGGGCTGGCCACCCTGGAGGAGATGATCGACACCGCGGCCGCCCGCGGCTACTCCTACTTCGCCGTCACCGACCACGCCCCGGACCTGGTGATGCAGCGGATGACGGACGAGAAGATGCTCGCCCAGCGCGAACAGCTCCGGGAACTCGCCGGCCGGCACAAGAAGTTGCGCCTGCTGCACGGCACCGAGCTGAACATCGGCCCGGACGGCGGGGTGGACTGGCCACCGGAGTTCCTGGCCGGCTTCGACGTCTGCGTGGCCTCCGTGCACTCGCACTTCACCCTGGACCGGGCCGCCCAGACCCGTCGGCTGATCCGCGCCTGCGAGAACCCGTACGTGCACGTCATCGGGCACCTCACCACCCGCCGGATCGGCCGGCGCGGGCCGATCGACGTCGACCTGGACGCGGTGTTCGAGGCCGCCGCGCGCACCGGCACCGCGATCGAGATCAACAGCTCCCCGCAGCGGCTCGACCTGCGCGACGAGGACGTCCTGCGGGCCCGGCGGCACGGCGTGCGCTTCGCGATCGACAGCGACGCCCACGCCACCGGCCAGCTCGGCTACCCGCGCTACGGCATCGGCACCGCGCAGCGCGGCTGGCTCACCGCCGAGGACGTGGTCAACACCTGGACCTGGCAGAAGCTGAAGCACTTCCTCCGCAAGGACGCGGTGCCCGGGTAGCCCCGAACGTCACTCCCCGCCGCAGGAGGCCCCGGGCGAGGCCAGCACCCGGGCCGCGCTGCGGTGCCCGAGCCCGGCCGCGCGCCCGGGGTCCCCGGTGTCCAGGAAGCCGGCCAGGAACCCCGCCGCGAAGGCGTCCCCGGCCCCGGTGAGGTCGCGCACCTCGGCCACCGGCGGCACCGGCACCATGACCAGCGGCTCGCCGGGCACGTCGACGGCGGTCGCCTCGGCACCCGCCTTGGTGACCACCGTGGTGGCCGCCAGCCGGGCGCGGTCCGGCCCGGGCAGACCGCCGACCAGCAGCCCGAGGAACTCCGACTCGGAGCGGTTGGCGAACACGAAGGTCGGCGCCAACTCGGCCAGCAGACCGAGGAAGCGCTCCCGTCCGAACCGCTCCAGCATGCCGGTCGAGGAGGCGTCCACCGAGGTGGTGCCGCCCGCCCTCCGGACCCGGGCGAGCGCGTCCACCGCCGCACCGCCGACCGGCTCTCCGTCGAAGGAGTAGGCCGGCACGTGAAGGTGGGTCAGTCCGGTCAGCCACTCGTCCGGGACCCGCTCCAGCAGGGTGGCGGCGCCCCGGTCGGGCAGCATGGTCCGCTCGCCGTCCTGGTCGATCAGCACCACGACGCTGCCCGTCCGGCCGCGCCGGGAGACCCGCACGTCGACGCCGTGGCCGGCCAGTTCGGCGACCACGCCGTCCCCGACCGCGTCCTCGCCGACGCAGCCGAGGAAGCGGGCGGGGTGCTGCCCGGCGGCGAAGCAGGCGACGTTGGCCGCGCTGCCGCCGCGCCGCCGGAAGATCCGGGCACCGGAGTCGGTGCCGTGCCGCAGCGGGCCGTCGGCCCAGACCACGATGTCCTCGACGAGGTCGCCAAGCACCCCCAGCACGGCTCAGGCCCCGCCGTCGGCGACGACGGCCGAAGCGGCGTCACCCGCTGCGGCGTCACCGGCACCGGCCCCCGCAGCCAGCGCGGTCGCGATCTCTCCGCCGAGCCGGACGTTGCCCCGGTACACCTCGACGTTGACCTCCAGGCTGCGCCCGCCGGTGTCCCGCTGGATGAAGTCGAGGAGGAACGGCGTGGAGGCGTTGCCGGTGACGCCCCGGCGCTCGGCCTCCGCCCAGGCGCGGGCGAGGATGCCGTCCAGTTCCTCGGGCGGCAGCTGCTTGGCCGGGTCGACCGGGTTGGCGATCAGGACGGCCTGCGGCAGTTCGAGCCGGTCCCGGGACTCGATGATCCTGGCGGCCTGCTCGGGCGACTCCACGCTGAAGTTGATCTCGTGGCCGGAGTCGGTGACGTAGAAGCCGGGGTACTTGCGGGTGCGGTAGCCGATGACCGGGATGTTGTAGGTCTCGAAGCGCTCCAGGGTGGCCCTGATGTCGAGGATGGACTTCACGCCGGCGCTGATCACGGTGACCGGGGTGGCGGCCAGGGTGGTCATGTCGGCCGACTCGTCGAAGCTCTCCGAGGCGCCGAAGTGCACGCCGCCGAGGCCGCCGGTGGAGAAGACCCGGATGCCCGCGCGGTGGGCGAGGAAGGCGGTGGCGGCGACGGTGGTGCCGCCGTGCCGGCCGAGCGCGGCGACCACCGGGAGGTCGCGCAGGCTCACCTTGTCCAGGCCGTCGACGGTGGACAGTTCGGTGATCTGCTCGGTGCTCAGCCCGACCGTGGGCACCCCGGCGTGCACCCCGATCGTGGCCGGGACGACGCCCGCCGCCCGCAGCTGCCGCTCGGCCTCCAGCGCGACGGCCAGGTTGCGCGGCCGCGGCAGACCGTGGGTGAAGATGGTCGACTCCAGGGCGACCACCGGCCGGCCTTCGGCGAGGGCCCGGGCGACCTCCTCGGAGACCTGGACGGCGGGAGCGGTGGGGCGAAGTCCGGTCATGATGCGAACTCTCTGTGAGGTTGCCACTGCGGTGGGGCAACGTGCTGCTCAGCGTATGGACGGCTCGCGTCGGAATCCAGAATGAGTCCTGAGGTTTCCGATAGGCCTGCGCCTATTGGTTCGTCTACCCTGACAACCATGGGTCTCACCTTGCGTCAGCTCCAGGTCTTCCTGACCGTCGCCGAGACGCTGCACTTCGGGCGGGCCGCCGAGCGGCTGCACATCTCGCAGCCGACGGTGAGCCAGGAGGTCGCCCGACTGGAGCGGACCGTCGGCGTCGAGCTGTTCGACCGCAGCCGCCGCTCGGTGGCGCTCACGGAGGCCGGCGAGGTGATGGCCACCGAGAGCGCCCGACTGCTGCGGCAGGCCGACACGCTGCTGACCCGGGTACGGCTGCACGAGGAGTCCCGGCTGGGCACCGCCCGGATCGTCGCCTCGCCGAGCGTGGTGAACCGGCTGCTGCCCGCCGTGGTCAGCCGGGCCGAACAGGAGCTTCCGGCGCTCGACACCACCGAACTCGCCGTGGACACCGGGCAGGTCTCCGCCACCCTGGCCGCCGAGCCGGCCGACATCGGGCTCGGCCGCTTCCTCGACGAGGTGACCGGCTACCGGCTGGAGCGGATCGCCGACGAGCCGGTCCTGGTGGCGCTCGGCCGGGACCATCCGCTGGCCCGCCGGAGCAGCCTGGGCCTGGCCGAACTGCGCGACCTGCCACTGCTGTTGTGGCCGCGCGAGCAGCACCCCCGCTACTACGACCACGTGCTCGGCCTCTGCGCGGACCACGGCGTGGACCCGCCGGTGCTGGTCAGCCCGCCGCGGATCGTCGGCTCCCGGCTCTACCTGCTCGCCCGCAACCGCGCCTTCTCGCTGGTGCCCGGCTCGATGACCGGCCACCTCACCGAGGACGTGGCCACCGTACGGCTGGAGGGGCGGGCCACCCTTCCGCTGGAGATGCAGTGGCGGACGGACGACCGGCGGCCCCGGCTGGCCTCGCTGCGGGACCTGATCCGGCAGGAGGCCGCGGAGCTGGAGGACGTCTGACCCGCCCCGTCGCGCGGCCCGAGCCCGGGTCCGGGTCCGAGCCGAGTCCGGGTCCGGGTCCGGGCCCGGGTCCGGGTCCGGGTCCGGGTCCGACCGAACGGAATCCTTGACGCTGGCATGCCACCACCGGAAGGATTCCCGGATCATCCGACCGGCCCGCGGCACCCGCCCGCGGGCCGCCGAACCCCGGGAACCCGCCTTGACCCTGCGCCCGTTGCTCCGCCGCGCCGCCGGTCTGATCGGCGCCGCCGTCCTCACCCTGGCCGGCACCCTCACCGCCGCCGGCCCGGCCCACGCCGACTTCGGCACCGACTACCACGACCCGGTCACCGCCACCAAGCCGCTCACCCGCCCCGACACCCGCTCCTGCACCGTCGAGGCGATGCACGAACGCGAGTTCCGCAACGGGTACGGCAACCCGCCGGACACCCCGTACACCACCACCCTCACCCCGCCCGCCGACTGCGCCGGCCCCTGGTCCGCGGTGGTCCTGGACCTCCACGGACAGGTCGCCGGACGGCAGTTCGACCGGATCTTCGGCGTCCGCGTCGGCGGCGTCCAGGTGCTGCTCTCCTCCACCCCCGAGCCGTCCAAGGACGGCATCGCCTGGAACGTCGAGCACGACGTCACCCGCTACGCCCCGCTCTTCACCGGCGGCCCGCAGGAGTTCTCCTTCGACCTCGCCAACGTCACCGACGCCACCTACACCGGCGTCTTCACGATCAGCGCCAACCTGACCTTCTACACCGCCGACGCCCACTGGCCGGCCGCCCGCGCCGCCGACCGGCTGCTCACCACCGGACCGTTCGGGCTCACCAGCACCTCCCCCGCCGCCGGGCGCGACCTCACCTTCCCGCAGAACCTCGAACGCCTCACCGCCGAGGTCTACGCCCGGGGCGGCGGCGCCTGCGAGGAGTTCGCGTACGCCTCGGCCCCGGACGCCTTCGCCGCCGCCAACCCGGGCACCGGCATCTGCGGCAAGGGCCCGTTCCGCGAGCTGCGGCTGACCGTGGACGGCCGGGTGGCCGGCGCGGTCTGGCCGTACCCGGTGATCTACACCGGCGGCTGGGACCCGCTGCTCTGGCGGCCCGTGCCCGGCGTCTTCGCCTTCGACCTGCCCGCCTACCGGCTCGACCTCACCCCGTACGTCGGGCTGCTGCTGGACGGCCGGCCGCACGCCGTGGGCGTCACCCTGAACACCGCCGAGGCGCAGAGCAACGACGCCTGGACCGGCCAGGTCAACCTCTTCGCCGAGACCGACCACGGCGCCGCCCGCACCACCGGACAACTCACCGACCACCGGGTCGCCCCGGAGGCCACCGTCGCGACCGACCTCGCCGACCACGGCGGCGGCAGCGGCGACTGGACGGTCACCGCTGCCCGGAACGACCTCGCCCGGGGCTGGGTGCAGACCTCGCACGGCCGGATCACCACCGAGGTCCGCGACGAACTCGCCTTCCGCTCCACCCAGCGACTGCGCGACGCCGGCAACGACGTGACGCTGCACAACGGTGCCGACCTCACCCGCACCACCGCCACCTGGGGCGGCGGCCCGCACCGCACCACCACCGTCCACGAGGGCGAACCGCTGGACGTCAGCTACCGGGTGAGCCGCGACGCGGCCGGCAACACCGACCAGACCACCGCCATGGACCTCGGCTACCACCGCGACACCACCGCGGCGACCGGCGGCCACGTCACCAAGCGCTCCACCGTCGACCACACCCTGCGCCCCACCGCCACGCGGCACGACGGGGACCGCACCGTCCGGACCGGCAGCAGCGCCGAGGAGTACCGGAGCACCGGGCCCGAGGGGCCGTACCGCCGGACGCTGAGCTTCGTGGACGGCTGGCCGCGGCCCTGACGGCCGCCGCTCGCCGTGCCTCTGCGGCACGTCGCCGGCGCTCGCCGGCACGTCGACGCCCGAGTTGCGAAATTGGTCGGATTCATACCGTTCACCCCTGGTGCACGGCCCGTAGGAGGCGCATGATGGGAGGTGGACCTGCGAGGTAGCTGAAGGAAGTTCGACCGCAGGAGGCAGTGGCGACGGATCGAGACGGATCAGGGTCTGCCGCTGGGACTACCTCGGTCGACGATCGAACTACCGGCCGGAGGACGTCACGTCCGGAGGCCACCCCCACCTCGTAGGTTCCGCGCGTCCACGGAGCATCCCCTCGGCCCGTGGACGCGCACCTTTTCCCGCGCGCCGCGCCTCCCGTGTCCTGTCCCCGCGCCGCACCTCCCGCGCCCCGGCTACCGCGCGCCCGCCCAGCCCATCTCCCAGGCGTGCACCGCGATCCCGACCCGGTTCGCCACCCCGAGCTTGCGCTGGATGCTGGCGACGTGGGTCTTCACCGTTCCCGGCGAGATGAACAGCTCCGCGGCGATGTCCGCGTTGGTGCGGCCCGCCGCGACGTGCCCGGCGATCTCCACCTCCCGCTCGGTCAGCGGCACCACCGGCGCAGCCCGCCGGCGCTCCGGGCGGAGCGGCTGCGTCACGTGCCGCAGCAGCCGGACCGTGACCGACGGACTGATCAGGCTCTCCCCGTCCGCCGCCGCCCGTACCGCCTCGGCCAGCAGGGACGGGCCGGAACGCTTCAGCAGGAAGCCGGACGCCCCGTGCCGCAGGGCCGGGTACACGTACTCGTCCAGGTCGAAGGTGGTCAGCACCACCACCCGCACCGGCTCCGCCACGTCCGGCCCGGCCAGCCGCCGGGTCAGCTCCAGTCCGTCCATCCGCGGCATCCGGATGTCCACCAGCGCTACATCCGGCCGCAGTTCGGCCGCCAGCTCCAGCGCGGACAGCCCGTCCACCGCCTCGCCCACCACCTCGATGTCCGGCTGGGCCGTCAGGATCCGCCGGACACTTCGCCGGACGGCCTCCTGGTCGTCGGCGATCAGGGTGCGGATCACCCGCCGGCCCCCACCGTTCGCACTCGTCACGCCCAGCAGTGTGGCGCACGGGTGGCGGACGGGAAAGTTCACGCGGTGGAACCGGCCCGGTTCACCTTCGTCCGGTGAGCTGGCCGCCATGAACGATTCCAGTGGACGTCCCTCCGTCAGCAGGCGCGGGCTCCTGGCCGGCGCGACCGGCGTCGGCCTCGGCGGTGCCGTGTCCCTCGCCGGCGTCCAGGCCACCCCCGCCGCCGCCTCCCCGGTGCTCTGGCAGCGCCCGGACCGCTCCGGCGCGCCCCGCGTGGCCGGCCTGCACCTCCAGTTCGGCTCGGACGCCTCGCGCGAGGTGGTGGTCTCCTGGCACACCACCAGGTCCGTCGGCAACCCGCGTGTGATGTACGGGACTTCGAACAACGGCTTCGGCCGGACGGTCCAGGCCTCGACCCGCACCTACCGGGACGCCGCCTCCGGCACCGAGGTCCAGGTGCACCACACCCGGCTGACCGGCCTGCACGCCGACACGGACTACGTCTACGCCGCCGTCCACGACGGCACCACCCCCGAGCTCGGCACCGTCCGCACCGCACCACGCGGCCGGTCCGCCTTCACCTTCACCAGCTTCGGCGACCAGGGCACCCCCACCCTCGGCAGGAAGACCGCCAACGGCTACGTGAACGACAACCTCGGCAGCCCCGCCGCCGGCGACACCACCGCCGGGGTCGAGCGGATCGCCCCGCTGTTCCACCTGCTCAACGGCGACCTGTGCTACGCGAACATCGCCACCGACCGGGTCCGCACCTGGTCCGACTGGTTCGAGAACAACAGCCGCTCGGCCCGCCACCGCCCCTGGATGCCCGCGGCCGGCAACCACGAGAACGAGAAGGGCAACGGCCCGATCGGCTACGGCGCCTACCAGGCGTACTTCGAGCTGCCGGACGCCCGCTCCGACGCGGAGACCCACGGCCTGTGGTACTCGTTCACGGCCGGTTCGGTACGCGTGATCAGCCTCAACAACGACGACGTGGCCTACCAGGACGGCGGCAACAGCTACGTCCACGGCTACTCCGGCGGCGCCCAGCAGCGCTGGCTGGAGCGGGAGTTGATCGCGGCCAACGCGGACCCGGGGATCGACTGGATCGTGGTCTGCATGCACCAGGTGGTGATCTCCACCGCCGACAGGTTCAACGGCGCCGACCTCGGCGTCCGCGAGGCCTGGGTACCGCTGTTCGACAAGTACGGCGTGGACCTGGTGGTCTGCGGCCACGAGCACCACTACGAGCGCTCGCACCCGATCCGCGGCCAGCAGCCGACCGACACCCGCACGCCGATCCCGGTCTCCACCGGCACCGAGACCATCGACACCACCAAGGGCACCGTCCACATGGTCATCGGCGGCGGTGGCACCTCCGCCCCGTCCAACCAGCTCTTCTTCAGCCCCGCCAAGGCGCGGGTGATCACCGGCGTCGGCGCCGTCGATCCGGCCACCGGCAAGCGCCCGCCGGTGTACGTGATCGAGGACGCCCCCTGGTCCGCCTTCCGGGACGCCGACAACCCGTACGGCTTCGCCTCCTTCGACGTCGACCCGGGCGGCCGCAACGGGCAGACCACCATCGGCGTCACCTACTACTCCGTCAGCGGCCCGTACGGGGACCTCGTCCCGGTCGACCGCTTCACCCTGACCCGCCCGCGCGGCACCCGCGGCGGCGGCCGGGGCCACTAGGGCGGGGCCACCGGGCGTACTCGGCGGCAGCCGTCCGACCGGCGGAGACCTCCGGTACGCCCGTACGCCCG
>NZ_JBIVVI010000105.1:0-12791 GCF_044757675.1 Kitasatospora sp. NPDC091257 | reverse complement strand
ACCGCTGAGCCCGGCCGGCGCACCGTCCGGCCCGTACTCCTCCGCGAACCCGAAGGTCAGGTCGAGCCGCGCGGTGCCCGTGGTCACGGACGTCCCGTCGCCCGTCGGGGAACCGGGGAGGATGCGTCAAGGTCCCGGCAACGGGACCCCGGCCCGGCGCGTCGCCGCCGCCGATCGGCTAGCGTGGGGCGCTCCCCGACCGACACCCCTTCCTGGAGCACAGCGCCGTGTCCGACAGCTTCGCGCACCTGCACGTCCACACCGAGTACTCGATGCTGGATGGGGCGGCGAAGAACGGCAAGCTCTTCGCCGAGGCGGAGAGACAGGGTATGCCCGCCATCGCGATGAGCGACCACGGCAACATGTTCGGCGCCTACGAGTTCTTCCACTCCGCCGCGAAGACCGGGGTGAAGCCGATCATCGGCATCGAGGCGTACGTCGCCCCGGCCTCCCGCTTCCTGAAGAAGCAGGTGTTCTGGTCGCCGGGCGGCCAGCGCCCGTCCGGCGCCGACGGCGAGGGCGGCAAGGACGTCTCCGGCGGCGGCCGCTACACCCACATGACCATGTGGGCACAGAACGCCACCGGTCTGCGGAACCTCTTCAAGCTCTCCTCGCTCGCGTCGATGGAGGGCTACTACATGAAGCCCCGGATGGACCGCGAGCTGATCGCCGCCAACGCGACCGGCATCATCGCCACCACCGGCTGCCCCTCCGGCGAGGTGCAGACCCGGCTGCGGCTCGGGCAGTACGAGGAGGCTGTCAAGGCGGCCGGCGCCTACCAGGACATCTTCGGCAAGGAGAACTACTTCCTGGAGCTGATGGACCACGGCCTGTCCATCGAGAAGGACGTCCGCGAGGACCTCCTGCGCCTGGCCAAGCAGCTGAACATCCCGCTGCTGGCCACCAACGACTCGCACTACGTGACCGCCGACCAGGCCGACGCCCACGACAGCCTGCTCTGCGTCGGCGTGGGCAAGAACAAGGACGACCCGAACCGGTTCAAGTTCAACGGCAGCGGCTACTACGTGAAGACCGCCGAGGAGATGCGCGAGCTCTTCCGCGAACTGCCGGAGGCCTGCGACAACACGCTCGCGATCGCCGAGCGGGTCGAGTCGTACGACGAGGTCTTCAACTACGTCGACCGGATGCCGCAGTTCGACGTGCCGGAGGGCGAGACCCAGGCCTCGTTCCTGCGCCAGAAGATCGCCGCCGGCCTCAAGCACCGCTACGGCGACAACCCGAGCCAGGAGGTGCTGGACCGGGTCGAACTGGAGATGGGCGTCATCTCCCCGATGGGCTTCGACGCGTACTTCCTCGTGGTCGCCGACATCTGCCAGTACGCCCGGGACAACGGCATCCCGGTCGGCCCGGGCCGAGGCTCGGCGGCCGGCTCGATGGTCTCCTACCTGACCCGGATCACCGAGCTGGACCCGCTGGAGCACGACCTGCTGTTCGAGCGGTTCCTGAACCCCGAGCGCATCAACCCCCCGGACGTCGACATCGACTTCGACGACCGCCAGCGCGACCAGATGGTGCGCTACGTCACCGAGAAGTACGGCTCCGCCTACACCGCCCAGGTCAACACCTTCGGCACGATCAAGGCCAAGGCCGCCGTCAAGGACGCCAACCGCATCCTCGGCTACCCGTTCGCGATGGGCGACCGGATCACCAAGGCGATGCCGCCGGACGTCATGGGCAAGGGCGTCCCGCTGGCGGACCTCTTCAACGAGAAGCACCCGCGGTACAACGAGGGCACCGAGATCCGCTCGCTGTACGAGAACGAGTCCGACGTCAAGAAGATCATCGACACCGGACTGGGCATCGAGGGCCTGATCCGCGGCACCGGTGTGCACGCCGCCGCCGTCATCCTCTCCTCGACGCCGCTGCTCGACCTCATCCCGCTGCACATGCGGGACAAGGACGGCGTGATCATCACCGGCTTCGACTACCCGTCGTGCGAAGCCATGGGCCTGATCAAGATGGACTTCCTGGGGCTGCGGAACCTGGGCATCATCGATCACTGCATCAAGATCGTCAAGGCCAACCGGGGCGTGGACGTCGACATCGAGAAGATCCCGATCGACGACCCCACCACCTACCAGCTGCTGGCCCGCGGCGACACCCTCGGCGTGTTCCAGCTCGACGGCGGCCCCATGCGCGCCCTGCTCAAGCTGATGAAGCCCACCGAGTTCGCCGACATCTCCGCCGTCTCCGCGCTCTACCGGCCCGGCCCGATGGGCATGAACTCCCACACCAACTACGCGCTCCGCAAGAACGCCCAGCAGGAGATCATCCCGATCCACCCCGAGCTGGAGGAGCCGCTGAAGGACGTCCTCGGCCCCACCTACGGCCTCATCGTCTACCAGGAGCAGGTCCAGCGCGCCGCCCAGGTGCTCGCCGGCTACTCGCTCGGCCAGGCCGACCTGCTCCGCCGGGCGATGGGCAAGAAGAAGAAGGAGGTGCTGGAGAAGGAGTTCGTCCCCTTCCACGCCGGCTGCAAGGAGCGCGGCTACTCCGACGAGGCCATCCAGGCGGTCTGGGACGTCCTGGTCCCGTTCGCCGGCTACGCGTTCAACAAATCGCACTCCGCCGCGTACGGCCTGGTCTCCTACCAGACCGCCTACCTCAAGGCCAACTACCCCGCGGAGTACATGGCCGCGCTGCTCACCTCGGTCGCCGACGACAAGGACAAGATGGCGGTCTACCTGGCCGAGTGCCGGCAGATGGGCATCAAGATCCTCTCCCCCGACGTCAACGAGTCCGTGGTCGACTTCACCGCCGTCGGCAGCGACGTCCGGTTCGGCCTCAAGGCCGTGCGCAACGTCGGCGTACCCGTGATCGAGTCCCTGGTGCGCACCCGCGGCGAGCAGGGCAAGTACACCTCCTTCGCCGACTTCCTGGACAAGGTCGAACTGGTGGTGTGCAACAAGCGCACCGTCGACTCCCTCGTCAAGGCGGGCGCCTTCGACTCCCTCGGCCACACCCGGCTCTCGCTCAGCACCGTGCACGAGAGCGCGATCGACGCCGTCACCGGGCTGAAGAAGCAACAGGCCATCGGCCAGGACGACCTCTTCGGCGCCCTCGACACCGGCAACGACGGACCCGGCATCGGGCTGGACTTCCAACTCACCGAGAACGAATGGCCCCGCCGCCAACTCCTCGCCCTGGAACGCGAGATGCTCGGCCTCTACGTCTCCAGCCACCCGCTCGACGGCGCCGAGCACATCCTCTCCCAGAGCCGCGACACCTCGATCGCCGAACTCCTCGGCTCCGGCCGCTCCGAGGGCGAGGTGCGCCTCTCCGGCCTGATCACCGGCGTCGACCGGCGGATCAACAAGGCCGGCAACGCGTGGGCCATCATCACCCTCGCCGACCGCGACGGCTCCGTCGAGGTGCTGTTCTTCCCCGCGACCTACAACCTGATGGCCGAGCAGATGATCGAGGACAACGTCATCTCGATCCGCGGCCGGCTCAACGAACGCGACGGGTCCCTGAGCGTCTTCGGCCAGGAGATCACCACCCTCGACGTCTCCTCCGCCGAGCTCGGCACCAAGCCGCCGGTGCACATCACCGTCCCGGCCGCCCGGATCAACCCCCAGGTGGTCGCCGAACTCAAGCTCGCCCTCCAGGCCCACCCCGGCGACGTCCCGGTCCGGCTGCGCACCACCAACTGGGACAAGGACACCCTCTACGAGCTCGGATACCGGGTGAACCCGGACAACGGGCTCGCCTCGGACGTCAAGACCCTCCTCGGCAACCGCGCCTGGGTGGGCGCAGCCGTCCGGTCCTGACCGGCGCCGGGCCCGCCGCTTCCGGTCAGGACGGAAGCGGCGGGCCCGGCGGTCCGGCTACGCGGTCCGGTTACGCGGTCCTGGTCGCGCCGGACCGCTTCGCGCACTCCGGCAGGTACGAGGAGCCCGCGGCGCCGGCCGCCAGCCAGCCGACGGCCAGCAGCCAGCCGGCGAGGACGTCCAGCGGCCAGTGCACGCCGAGGTAGACGCGGCTCAGGCCGATCGTGCCCGCGAACAGCACGGCGCCGACGACGGCCGTGCGGGTGGCGGCCGGGCGCGTACGGGCGACGGCGAGCGCGAGCAGGCCGGCGCAGAGGGCGGACGTGAAGGCGTGCCCGGAGGGGAAGGCGAAGCCGGAGGCGGTGAACGCCCAGTCCGTCACGGGCGGCCGGGGCCGGCCGAAGGCGTGCATCAGGCCCTGGCGCAGCAGTTGCCCCAGCGCCAGCCACACCACGGGCAGGAGCAGCGCCCGTACCGTCGTCCACCGGCGCCTCGGCGAGCCCGTGGTCCCGACGGCGGTGAGGACGCCCGCGGCCAGGGCGAGGAGGTAGGGGACCACGCCGGTACCGAGGGAGGTGGCGGCCATGGCCACGGCGCGGGCGAGCTCCGGGCGATGCGCGGTGCACCAGTCGATGGCGGCCTGCTCGAAGGCGAACGGCGCCCAGCCGTGCGTGGCCACCACGGCCGCGACCACCGCGAAGGCCGACCACGCACCGACGAGCACCACCACCCACCGCCGACGCTCCGTCATCCGGTCAGCCGCCATCCCAGCCCTCCTGCCAGCACCGCCCGGGCCACCGGAACGCGGCCCCGCGCGGCCAGGGTAGCGAGCCCGCGCCCGACGGCACCGGCCGGCGTCCCCACCACGGCCTCGCGCGGGTCGTGGCCCCCGGCCGGTCGACGCCGGTTCACCAGGTCATCCTGAACGGCCCCGGCCACCGCCCCGCGCTGCCCCGCCGGGCCACCGGCGAACCCCGCCGACCAGCGCGGCACGCCCTCGACGGCCGATCAGAGGACCGGCGGCCCCGCCTCGACACGGCGGAGTACCGGGAGCAGCCGGTCCAGGTCGGGGCCGGTCTGCAGCTGGCGCTCGTCCCACCAGGTGGCACCGGCGTCGTGCAACGGACCGATCACATCCCTGGCCCTGGCCGCGTCCGGCGGTGTGGCGCCACCGAGCACGAACTCGAAGGGGCGCTCGGCCGCGACCGTACGGTGTCTGCGCACATAGCCGACCAGATCCCGTACCTCCGCCACGTCCGGCGCCTGGCCGTGCCGGGCCGTCTCGAAGAGCGGCACCGCGCCGTCCCACCGCGCCGCCCGCCGCATCGGCGGGCGGCGCGGCCAGAACCCGCCGATCCACACCGGCGGACAGGGCCGCTGCGCGGTGGCGGGCAGCAAGGTCACGTCCCGGACCTCGTAGTGCCGGCCGTGGTGGTCCACCGCCTCGCCGGACCAGAAGCGCCTCAACAGCTCCAGCCCCTCGTCCAGTCGTTCGGCCAGGAGGCGCGGTTCGGAGGTGTCGCCGAAGCTGAGGTATTCGTCCTCGATCGGACCGCCCAGGCCGGCGGCGAAGACCACCCGGCCGCCGCTGAGGACGTCCAGGGTGGCGACCTGGCGGGCGAGTTGCTGCGGTCGGTAGCGGGGGACCGGCGTCAGCAGGGTGCCCAGCCGGATCCGGGAGGTCGCCAGCGCGGCCGCGGTCAGCAGCATCCAGGGGTCGGCGAACGGACGCCCCTGGTGTCGTCGATGCAGTACGTGGTCCCAGACGAACAGGCCGTCCCAGCCTGCCTGTTCGGCGGCGGCGGCCACGGTCGCGACGTTGCGGGGGTCGGCGAAGTCGCCGAAGTTGGGGAGGTTGACGGAGAAGCGCATTCCAGCAGGATGCGCAGCAGCCCCGGAGCGGGCAAGAGGCGTGCCCCATCAGGATTCCCGAGCACCCGGGAAGTCACCCGGGTCCTGGCGTCAGCGGCCTCACGGAGTCGGACGAGCCCGGCAACCGTCCACCTGCACAGACGTGATCGGGTAGCGGAACGGGCCGCTCTGAGTACCCGTACTCAGGCCGGCCGGGCCGTGATCGCCGGAGCATGAAGGCATGCAATCAGCAGCGATACCGCGGATCGGCATCACCGCCGTCGGCTCCCACCTGCCGGCCCGCCGGCTCACCTCCCAGCAGCTTCAGGACGAGATCGCCGCGGTCGGCCGACTCGCCCTGCCGGAGCGGATGTTCGAGAAGGCGACCGGGATCCGCAGCCGGCACTTCGCCGCCGACGACGAGTACGCCTCCACCCTCGCCGTCGGCGCCGCCCGGCGCGCCCTCGACACCCGCGGGCTGCATCCGCGGGAGGTGGACCTGCTCCTGTTCGCCTCCGCCACCCGGGACGTCTGCGAGCCCGCCACCGCCCACATCGTGCAGGCCGAACTCGGCACCCGGGCCCACGCGTTGGACGTCAGCAACGCCTGCAACAGCTTCCTCAACGGGATCGACCTGGCCCGGGCGATGATCCTGGCCGGACGGGCCCGCCGCGCCCTGGTCGTCACCGGGGAGACCCCCAGCCGGGCCATGCGCCGCGCTCCCTCCGGCATCGCGGAGGTGCGCGACGGCTTCGCCGGCTACACCTTCGGCGACGCCGGGGCGGCCGTCGTCGTCGAGGCCGTCGAGCGGGGCGGCATCCTCGACATCGAGACCGCCACCGCCTCCGAGCACTGGGAGGCCGGCGGGATCCCCGGCGGCGGGTCCCGGCACCCGCGCGGTGACGAGCACAGCTACTTCCGCGGCGGCGGCAAGGAGTTGCGCGGCATCTTCGAGACGATCGGCCCTGCCGTTCTGGCCCGGCTCGCCGCCCGCACCGGCCTCGGCTGGGACGACTACGCCCGCGTCCTGGTGCACCAGGTGACGCTCCCGTACCTGGAACGTTTCGTCGAGCTGACCGGAGCGCCGGCCGGGAAGCTGGTGCTCACCGTCCCGGAGATCGGCAACGTCGCCAGCGCCACCCTGGGTGTCCAACTCGACCGGATACGCGACACGCTGGCCCCCGGGGACAAGGTCCTGCTGGTCGGCCTCGGCGGCGGCGTCAGCCTGATGACCATGGTCTGGGAGGCGTCGTGAGGACCGATCTGTGGGTGGTGGTCCCCGCCTACCAGGAGCAGGACCGCATCGACGGCGTGCTGCGCGCCCTCGCCGCCCAGCGCGACCGCGGCTTCACCCTTCTCGTCGCCGACAACGGCTCCACCGACGGCACCGTCCGCGCGTTCGCCGCCCGCGCACCGTTCCCCGTCGAGGTGCTGGTCGAGCCGGAGAAGGGCGTCGGCTCCGCCGTGGACACCGCCTTCCGCCACGCCATCGCCCACGGGGCCACCCTGCTCGCCCGCACCGACGCCGACTGCCTGCCCGAACCCGGCTGGACCGCCGCCGCCCGGGCCGGCCTGCTGGACAGCGGAGGGCTCGTCTGCGGCCGGGTCACCGCCCGCCGCGACGAACACGGGCCGGCCGGGCGCGCGGTGTTCCTGCTCCTGGTCGCCCTCGGCGCCTTCTTCGGCCGGATCCGGCCGGCCCACCACCGCCGGCACGGCTACCTGACCCCGTACCGGATGCACGCGGGCAACAACATGGCGATCACCGCCGAGCTCTACCAGGCCGTCGGCGGCATGCCCCGCCGGCCCTCCCCCACCGACCGGGCGTTCCTCAACAGGGTCCGCCGGCACACCACGGCGGTGGTGCGCCGCCGCGACATGGTGGTGCAGAACTCCACGCGGCGGATCCGCGCGTACGGGGTGGTGGGCACGGCCCGCTGGTACCTGGAACGTGGGGCCGGGCCGCGCCCGGTCGACGTCCGCTGAGCCGGCATCCAGGCATTCAGGCCTCCATCGGACCGGCCGTCGTCGACCGAACCCGCCGACGGCCGCCCACCCAGCCCACCTCCGCTCCCCGAAAGCAGCCCCCCGTGCTCGACCGCCTCGCCCACGCCCTGCGCACCGACCACCCCGAGCGGCCCGCCGTCCTGCGCCAGACCGCCCTGGGCACCGTCCGCCCGGTGATCCGCCGGGGCGAGCTCGCCGATCTGGCCGACGGCTACGCCGCCGCCCTGCACGCCCACGGCCTCGGCTCCGGCTCTCGCTCCGGCTCTCGCTACGATCCCGGTCCCGGTCCCGGTCCCGGCGCGACCGTCGGCGTCGCCGTCCGTCCCGGCCCGCGCGCGCTGGCCGTCATGCTCGCCGCCCACCGGCTGGGCCTGCGGATCGCCGTCCTCGACCCGACCGCCGGACCCGACGTGCTCGCCGCCCGACTCGCACTGGCCCGCCCCGATCTCGTCCTCGCCGACGCCGCCGCCCAGGCCGTCGCCGGCTGGGCGGGGCCGCTGGCCCGCCGCGCCGACCTCGCACTCCCGCGGCTCACCGCGCTGGGGCCGGTCGCCACCCTCGGCCGCCGCCTGCCCGGCTGCGCACCCCGGCTGCGCCCGGCGGACTCCGCCCTGCCCGCTGCCCCGCCGGCCGCCCCGTCCGAGGGCGACGGCCACGGCCACAGCGGCGAGGACGCGGTGATCGTCTTCACCTCGGGCACCACCGCCCGACCGCGCGCCGTCGTCCACACCCGCGCCGGCCTCGCCGCCGGGCTGGGCACCGTCGCCGACCTGGTCGGCCCGCGCCCCGGCACGGTCGTCCTCGGCGGCACCTTCTTCGTCCTCGTCCCGGCACTCGCCGCCGGCGCCGCCGTCGTCCTGCCCGCCCGCCGCCCCGCCGCGCTCGGCCGCCAGCTCGCCCGGCTCTCCCCCGCCCACACCTACCTCACCCCGCCGCAGCTGCGCGCCGCCCTCGCCGCCGGGGCTCGCTTCACCGGCCGGGTCTGGACGGGCTCCGCCCCCGCCGACGCCGCCCTGCTGCGCCGGGTCAAGCGGTCCGGCGCCGACGAAGCGTGGAGCGTCTACGCGCTCACCGAACTGTTCCCCGCCGCCGCGGTCGAGGAGGCGGACAAGAGCGCCCACGACGGGAACGGCGACCTCGTCGGCCACCCGCTGCCCGGCGTCCGGGCCCGCCTCGCCGAGGACGGCGAACTCCGGCTCACCGGGCCCGGCGCCCGCCACCGCTACCTCGGCGAGGAGCCCGACCCGTGGATCCGCACCGGCGACCACGCCGGCCTCACTCCCGACGGACGGATCGTCCTCGCCGGCCGCCTCAAGGACATGGTGCTGCGCCACGCCGAGAACATCTACCCGGGCCTGTACGAGCCCGCGCTGCACGTGCCCGGCGTCGAACTGGCCGTGCTGGTCGGTGTTCCCGACGGGAACGGGGACGAACGGCTGGTCGCCCTCGTCCAGCCCGCGCCCGGCACCGACCCGCGGCACCTGCGCACCGCCCTGCGCGGGCCGCTCGACCGCATGGGCTCCGCCCGTCCCGACGCCGTCCTGTTCGGCACCGTCCCGCTCACCGGCCGCTCCCGCAAACCCGACCGGGCCGCGGCATCCGCCCACTGCGCACAGGAGTTGACCCGATGAACCCGTCCGACCGCACGACCGCCACCGCGACGCCCGCCGCTACGCTCGCCGGGACCACCACCGCCACGGACCTCGTGTCCCTCGCCGCCGCCTCCCGCCGGGCCCGGCGCCGCGACCGACGCGTCTGCCTGCACAGCCACCCCGCGCTCTTCGCGCTGCTCTGCGCCACCCGCCGCCGCCCGGTCCTGCGGCTCGGCCGCACCCTGCTGGTGCACGGCGCCGACGCCTACCACGAGGCCCTCACCCGCGTCCCGCTGCACCGCACCGCGCCCGGCACCACCGGCGGCGCGGCGGCCCGGCTGACCGACGGCGGCGCGCTGTTCGACCAGGACGGCGGCGACCACCGCACCGCCCGCCGTACGCTGGCCGCCGGCGTCGACACCAGCGCCCGCGCCCGGATCCGCCCGCTCTGGCGGGCCGTCCTCGCCGAGCGCGTCCCCGACCTGGCCACCGGGCACCTCGAACTCGTGGACCTCGTCAGGGAACTGGCCGGAACCACCGCCGCCGCCCTCACCGGTGCGACCGTCCCGGCACGTCGACTCGCCGACGCCGCAGCCGAGGCGGCCGCCGCTGCCGCCCGCGACCACCTGCCCGGACCGCGCCCGGGCCGTGCCCGCGCCGCGGCCGAGGCGGTCGACGCCGCGGCCCGCCTCAGCGCCCTGCTGCCCGATCCGCGTGACGCCATGGTCGCCGTCGCCGCCGTCAACACCACCCTCGCGGCCGTCCCCCGCGCCGTCGCCTGGTGCGCCGACGCCGGCCTGTGGGCGGCCGTCGACGGGGCCGGCGCGCCCCGTCTCGCCGCCGAACTGCTGCGCCTCACCGCGCCCTCCCCGCTGCTGCCCAGGGCGGCCGCCGCCGACGCCACTCTCGCCGGTCACCGGGTGCGCCGCGGCGACCGGCTGATCCTGGTCGCCCGGCACGCCGCCCTCGCCCACCACCGCGCTCCGAGCCCGGACCCGGCCGCCACCCAGGCCGTCTTCGGCACCGGCCCCCACGCCTGCCCCGGTGCGGGCCTGGCCCGCGCCCAACTCGCCGACGTGCTCCTCGCGCTGGCCCCCCACCGCCCGGTCGTCACCCGCGCCCGTGTCGACCGCCGCTGCGCCCTGCCCGGCTACGCCGAACTCACGCTCCGCCGAGGACGGTCCTGATGCGCATCGCCGTCACCGGCGCCTCCGGATTCTGCGGCGCCCACCTCGCCCGCACCGCCGCCGTCCTGGGCCTGGACGTCACCTGCCACGGCCGCCGCCCCGGCCCGGTCGGCCGCCACCTCGGCTGGGACGCCGCCGCCCACGACCCCGACTTCACCGGCGCCGACCTCGTCGTCCACTGCGCCGCCGCCGTCGCCGACCTGCCCCCGGGCCACCCGGCCGAGGCCCACCAGCGCACCGTCAACGTCACCGGCACCGAGCGCGTCCTGCGCGCCGCCGCCGGCCGCCCCCTCGTCCACGTCAGCAGCGCCAGCGTCTACGACCCCCGCACCACCGCCGCCGTCCTCACCGAGGACCACCCCACCACCGCCGGCCACCTCAACGCCTACGGCCGCACCAAGGCCGCCGCCGAACGGCTCGCCCTCGCGGCCGGTGCCGTCGTCCTGCGCCCCCGCGCCGTCTACGGCCCCGGAGACCCGCACCTCCTTCCGCAGCTGCTCGGCCGGGCCCGGTACGGCCTGCTGCCGCTGCCCGGCCGGGACCTCCCGCTCAGTCTGACCGCCGTCGCCAACCTCACCGACGCCTGCCTGTCCGCCCTCGGCCTCACCGGCGCCGCGCCCTGGGCTCCCGGCGCCTACAACATCGCGGACGCCGCCCCGTACCGGCGCGACGACGCGCTGCGCCACATCCTCACCGTCCACCGCCGCCCCGCCCGGATCGCCCATCTCCCCGCGCCGCTCGTCCGGCTCGCCGCCCGCACCACGGTGGTCCCCGGCCTCACCCCGTACACCGTCGACCTCGTCACCCGCGGTGTCGTCCTCGACCTGACCCGCGCCCGTGCCCAGGGCTGGCACCCCGCCCACGACCTGCGCGACTACCGCCCCTGACACCTGTCCGAGCGAACGGGGGATGCCGGGAGAATCGCAGGAGGATGCTTGACAAACTCAACCTTTCATCCCTAGGGTCGCCATTGCTTCAGGTAGTGAAAAATTTCTACCCGCAAGCACCGGCTCCCCACCTCAAGACCGTGAGACCCCTCATGACTGACGCCATCCCCGCCGTGGTCGCCCGCCTGCGGGCCGAATTCTCCACCGGCCGGACCAGGCCGCTCACCTGGCGCCTGGACAGGCTGGCCGCCCTGCGCGCCCTGCTCACCGAACAGGCCGAGGCGTTCCAGCGGGCCCTGCACACCGACCTCGGCAAGAGCGCCGCCGAGGCGTACCGGACCGAGATCGGCTTCACGCTCAACGAACTCGACCACACCGTCGCCCACCTGGCCGAGTGGCTGGACCCGAAGCCGGCCGCCGTACCGGAGGTCTTCCGCCCCGCCGAGGCCCGGGTCGTCCGCGACCCCCTGGGCGTGGTGCTGATCATCGCCCCCTGGAACTACCCGCTCCAGCTCGCCCTGGCCCCGCTCGTCGGCGCCCTGGCCGCCGGGAACACCGCCGTCCTCAAGCCCAGCGAACTCGCCCCCGCGACCTCCGCGGCCATCGCCGAGCTGCTGCCGCGCTACCTCGGCGAGGAGGCCGTGGCGGTCGTCGAAGGCGCCGTCCCGGAGACCACCGCCCTGCTGGAACAGCGCTTCGACCACATCTTCTACACCGGCAACGGCGTCGTCGGACGGATCGTCATGACCGCCGCCGCCAAGCACCTGACCCCGGTCACCCTGGAACTCGGCGGCAAGAGCCCGGTCGTGGTCGACGCCGGCACCGACCTCGGCGTCACCGCCCGGCGGATCGCCCGCGGCAAGTTCCTCAACGCCGGACAGACCTGCGTCGCCCCCGACTACGTCCTCGCCGTCGGCGGCACCGCGGCCGGCCTGGAACGCGAACTGGCCGACGCCGTACGGGAACTGTTCGGCGAGGAGCCGGCCACCAGCACGGAGTACGGGCGCATCGTCAACGAGCGCCACTTCGACCGGCTCACCGCGCTGCTCGACGACGGACGCACCGTCACCGGCGGCGGGCACGACCGCGCCACGCGCTACCTCGCCCCGACCGTCCTCGCCGACGTGCCCGCGACCGCCCCCGTGATGCGGGCCGAGATCTTCGGCCCGATCCTGCCCGTCCTCACCGTCCCCGACCTCGACGCGGCGATCGCCTTCATCAACGAGCGCGACAAGCCGCTCGCCCTCTACGCCTTCACCGAATCCGCGGACACCAAGCGGCGACTGACCGAGGAGACCTCCTCCGGCGCGCTCAGCTTCGGACTCCCGGTCTCGCACCTGGCGATGCCCGACCTGCCGTTCGGCGGCGTCGGCGAGAGCGGCATGGGCCGCTACCACGGCGAGTACTCGATCGACACGTTCAGCCACACCAAGGCCGTCGTCGACAAGCCCCTCGGCTGATCCCGCCCCTGCCCTC
>NZ_JBIVVI010000104.1:0-12872 GCF_044757675.1 Kitasatospora sp. NPDC091257 | reverse complement strand
GAGGACGGAGAGTCCGCCGGTGAGCGCGAGCGCGCATTCGACGAGGGCGAAGGCGGTGGCGGGCCCTAAAGTAGGCGGACATGCAGGTCATCCAGTCCAGCAAGCTCGCCAATGTCTGCTACGACATCCGCGGCCCGGTGCTCGACGAGGCGATGCGGCTGGAGGAACAGGGCCACCGCATCCTCAAGCTCAACACCGGCAACCCGGCCACCTTCGGTTTCGAGGCGCCCCCGGAGATCCTCCAGGACGTCCTGCGCAACCTCGCCAACGCGCACGGCTACGGCGACTCCAAGGGCCTGCTCTCCGCGCGCCGCGCGGTGGTCATGCACTACGAGGACCGCGGGCTGCACGGCCTCTCCGTCGACGACGTCTTCCTCGGCAACGGCGTCTCCGAGCTGATCCAGCTGGCCATGACCGCGCTGCTGGACGACGGCGACGAGGTGCTCGTCCCGGCCCCGGACTACCCGCTGTGGACCGCCTCGGTCTCACTGGCCGGCGGCACCGCGGTGCACTACCGCTGCGACGAGCAGTCCGAGTGGTACCCGGACCTCGCCGACATCGAGGCCAGGGTCACCGACCGGACCAGGGCCATCGTGGTGATCAACCCGAACAACCCGACCGGCGCGGTCTACCCGCGCGAGGTGCTGGAGGGCATCGCGGAGATCGCCCGCCGGCACGACCTGGTGGTCTACGCGGACGAGATCTACGACAAGATCCTCTACGACGACGCCGAACACGTCCCGCTGGCCACCCTGGCCCCGGACCTCTTCTGCGTCACCTTCAACGGACTGTCCAAGGCCTACCGGGTCGCCGGCTTCCGCTCCGGCTGGATGGTGCTGTCCGGCGACCGGCGCCGGGCCCGCAGCTACATCGAGGGCCTCGCCGTGCTCGCCTCGATGCGGCTGTGCGCCAACATGCCCGCCCAGCACGCGGTGGCCGCCGCGCTCGGCGGACGGCAGTCGATCCGCGACCTGGTGCTGCCCGGCGGCCGGCTGCACGCCTCGCGGGACGCCGCGTACGAACTGCTGAACCAGATCCCGGGGGTCAGCTGCGTCAAGCCCAAGGGCGCGCTGTACGCCTTCCCCCGGCTGGACCCCAAGGTCCACAAGATCAAGGACGACGCCCGGATGGTGCTGGACCTGCTGCGCTCCCAGCGCATCCTGCTGGTCCAGGGCACCGGCTTCAACTGGCCGGAGCCGGACCACTTCCGGCTGGTCACCCTGCCCCGGGCGGAGGAGATCACCGACGCGGTGACCCGGATCGGCGACTTCCTCGGGGGTTACGTCCAGCCGTAGCCCCGGGCGGGAAGCACCCGGGAGAAACACTACGGCCGGAGTCCCGGCCCGGGCGATCTCCTTGGTCGGGGGAAAATCGCCCGGCGGAACTCCGGCCGTCCTGCCGCTCGGCGGGGCGCGCGGTTCGTGCCGCGCGCCCGCCTCTCTCCCGGCTGAGGCTCAGGCTCAGCCGAGGCGCGCGACGAGGTTCCGGTACTCGTCCCACAGCTCCTTCGGGGTGTGGTCGCCGAAGGTCTCCAGGTGGGCCGGCACGAGAGCGGCCTCCTGGCGCCAGAGGTCGGCGTCCACGGTGAAGAGCAGGTCGAGGTCCTCCTTGGACAGGTCCAGGTCGCCGAGGTCGAAGCCCTCGACGGTCGGCAGCACGCCGATCGGGGTCTCGACGCCCTCGCCGGTCCCCTCCAGGCGCTCGACGATCCACTTGAGCACGCGGCTGTTCTCGCCGTAGCCGGGCCAGACGAACTTGCCCTCGGCGTCCTTGCGGAACCAGTTGACGTAGTAGATCTTCGGCAGCTTGGCGGCGTCCGCCCGGGCGCCGACCTTCAGCCAGTGGGCGAAGTAGTCACCCATGTTGTAGCCGCAGAACGGCAGCATCGCGAACGGGTCGCGGCGCAGCTCGCCGACGGTGCCCTCGGCGGCGGCGGTCTTCTCGGAGGCGATGTTGGCGCCGAGGAAGACGCCGTGCTGCCAGTCGAAGGACTCGGTCACCAGCGGGACGGCGGTGGCGCGGCGGCCTCCGAACAGGATCGCCGAGATCGGCACGCCCGCCTGGTCCTCCCACTCCGGGGCGATGGTCGGGCACTGCGCGGCCGGGACGGCGAAGCGGGCGTTCGGGTGGGCGGCCGGGGTGCCGGACTCGGGGGTCCAGTCGTTGCCGCGCCAGTCGGTCAGGTGCGCCGGGGGCTCCTCGGTGAGGCCCTCCCACCACACGTCGCCGTCGTCGGTGAGGGCGACGTTGGTGAAGACGGTGTTGCCCCAGAGGGTGTCGATGGCGTTGGCGTTGGTGTCCACACCGGTGCCGGGGGCGACGCCGAAGAAGCCGGCCTCGGGGTTGATGGCGTACAGGCGGCCGTCGGCGCCGAAGCGCATCCAGGCGATGTCGTCGCCGATCGTCTCGACCTTCCAGCCCGGGACCGTCGGCTGGAGCATGGCCAGGTTGGTCTTGCCGCACGCCGACGGGAAGGCGGCGGCGACGTACTTGGCCTCGCCGTTCGGCGGGGTGAGCTTCAGGATGAGCATGTGCTCGGCCAGCCAGCCCTCGTCGCGGGCCATGGTCGAGGCGATGCGCAGCGCGTAGCACTTCTTGCCGAGCAGGGCGTTGCCGCCGTAGCCCGAACCGAAGGACCAGATCTCCTTGGTCTCCGGGAAGTGCGAGATGTACTTGGTGCTGTTGCACGGCCACGGCACGTCCGCCTGGCCCTCGGCGAGCGGGGCGCCGACGGTGTGCACGGCCTTGACGAAGTCGCCGTCCTCGCCGAGCTGGTCCAGCACGGCCTGGCCCATGCGGGTCATCACGCGCATGGAGACGGCGACGTAGGCGGAGTCGGTGATCTCGACGCCGTACGCGGCCAGCGGGGAGCCGACCGGGCCCATCGAGAAGGGCACGACGTACATCGTGCGGCCCTTCATCGCGCCGCGGAAGAGTCCCTGCTCGCCCTGGAAGAGCTCCCGCATCTCGGCGGGGGCCTTCCAGTTGTTGGTCGGTCCGGCGTCCTTCTCCTGCTCGGAGCAGATGAAGGTGCGGTCCTCCACGCGCGCCACGTCCGTGGGGTCCGAGGCGGCGTAGTAGGAGTTGGGGCGCTTCTCCTCGTTGAGCTTCTTGAAGGTGCCCTGCGCCACCAGCAGGTCCGCGAGGCGGTGGTACTCCTCGTCGGAACCGTCGCACCACTCGATGCGGTCCGGCTGGGTGAGCTCGGCGATCTCGCTCACCCAAGCGAGCAGCTGCTTGTGGCGGGTGGGCGCGGATGCGCTGAGAGCAGAGATCTCGTACGACACGATCGCTCCGTTTCACGCCATCTCGGCGAGGAGACGGCGTCGCGGGGGTCTGAGGGTGCTTGCAGCGTAGCTCCGGACTCAAGGCCGGAACGTGGCGAAGCGTCGAAATTGACGCACCTTTTACTCCAGCCAGTATGATTACTGACCAGTAACAGAGCAGCCTCACCCGCGACGGAGTGTGCGGCGCCACACTCCTATTACTCCAAAACGTCCAACAGTGACGATCGCCACTTCCTACGCGCCAGTAACCTACGGATCCGTAGGTAACGGGTAGCATGCTGCGCATGACTGCTGCTGCGCTCGCGGAGAGTGCACTCATAGAGAGCAAGCCGAAGTGGCGCGGCTGGCTGCACGCCGGAATGTTCCCCGCCACGGTGGCCGCCGGGATCGTGCTGATCTGCCTGGCCGACTCCACACCCGCCAGGATCGCCTGCGCGATCTACTCGGTCAGCGCCTGGCTGCTGTTCGGGGTCAGCGCGGTGTACCACCGCTTCGACTGGGGCCCGCGCGGGGACGCCGTGCTGCGCCGGCTGGACCACGCCAACATCTTCCTGATCATCGCGGGCACCTACACGCCGTTCACGATGCTGCTGCTCAAGGGCGCCGACCAGCAACTGCTGCTCTGGGCGGTCTGGGGCGGCGCACTGGCCGGGATCGCGTTCCGGGTGTTCTGGGTCGGCGCGCCGCGCTGGCTGTACACACCGGTGTACCTCGCGCTGGGCTGGGCCGCCGCCTTCTACCTGCCGGACTTCCTGCACACCGGCGGGGTCGCCGTCCTGGTGCTGATGGTCGTCGGCGGAGTGCTCTACAGCATCGGCGGCGTGGTGTACGGGCTCAAGCGGCCCAACCCCTCACCGCGCTGGTTCGGGTTCCACGAGGTGTTCCACGCCTTCACCCTGGGGGCGTTCATCGTCCAGTACATCGGCGTCTCACTGGTGGCGTACAGCACGGCCGGCTGATCCCGGCGCACCCCGACGGGCGGTCGAACGGTCCACGGACCGGCCGGCCGCCCGTTCCGCCGTCCAGGGCCGCTCGTACGGGGCCCGGAGCTGCGGGCGGCGCGGGACGGCCGCGTGGTCGACGGCGCCGGACTCCGACTGCGGGCCCGGATCCTGCAGCAGCCCGTGCACGTGGTGGTGCTCGCCGTGGGCGTAGTACTGCTCCCCGCGGGCGTGGTGCTGCTCCCCGTGCGACTCCCGGCGGGGCTCGCGCGACTCCCGGTACGGCTCGCGCGGCGACCCGGCCGCCGTCGGGAGCGCCGCGGACCCGGACCGCCCCGGCGCACCGGCCGAGCGGGCCCGCGCCTGCCGGGCGTCGAGCGCCTCGCGGGCCCGACGGCAGCGCTCGCAGTGCGCGGCGTCCGGGATGCCGCGGCGCGGGCGGTGCCGGACCGGGGCCCGATCCCCGTGCATCGCGCGCCAGCGGCGGGCGACGTACACCATGAGCAGCAGGGTCTCGACCCCGGCGACCGCCAGGACCAGCAGGGCGCCGTTGATCAGATAGGCCGCGACCACGGCCAGCGCAGAGCCCACCACCACCGCCGAACCCCACACCTGGGTGCTCATCTGCTTGTCGTCCGCGTCGGCCACTTCGGTCCCCTTTCCCGGTGCCGGGCTCGTGGTCGGCTCCCGCCGCCCCACCTCTTCTCCGCTCTCGGCACGCGTCGGCCAGCACTGACCGATTGCCACATGGTATCTACCGACAGTCATGGCCAACTGCCCCGGGGCGGCGAACGACAGATCAACGTTGCGTCAATTCCTCGTGCGGAAGCAGCACTTCCAGGACACATCACGGAGCGTAGCCGCGGTTCGCCTCCGTCGAACGGGCTGGACGCACCGGACGCACCGGACGCGCCGGACGCCCCAACGGCAGCACGCAGGGCGCCGAACCGGCCGCCGACCGGACGGTCGGCGGCCGGTTCGGCGCCCTTGCGGTTGTCCTCTCCGTTCCGCTCTGTTCGATGTGCGGGTACATGACGCGTGCGGGTTCGTCACGTGTGCGGGTTCGTCACGTGTGCGGGCAGCGGGGTCCGGCCCGACCGACCGGACCCCGCCCGCCGTCAGCCGCGGCGGACGCCCGTCCTCCGCCGCAGCACGGCACCCGCGCCCACCAGCGCGGTGGCCCCCAGGGCGGCCGCCGCCGTCACGGCCGGCAGCTCCGAACCGCCGCCCGGGGCCTGCGGGGCCTGCGCCACGGCGGCGAGTTCCGGCGCGGCGTCCACCTGGTAGCCGCCGCCCTCGCCCGACCGGTCGTACGCCGAGCCGGGCAGCTTGTCCCCGTACCGCTGGTGCACCAGCTGCTGGTACGCAGCCAGGGTGACCCCGCCGGCGCCCACCGAGCGCCGGGCCTCGTCGTCCAGCGGCAGCACCCGGCCGTCGCGCAGCACGTACCAGGCGTTGACCTGCGGCTCGCGGAAGGCGGTGCCGCCGCCGCTGCCCGCCGCCTTCGCCGCGTAGTCGCTCTCGTCACCGCCGGAGGCGATGTTGACGACCTTCCAGGCCTCGCCCTGCCGCACGGTCCAGACCGAGGCACTCTGCCCGTCCGCCGCGACCACCTTGCTGGCGGTGAACTCGGCCTTCGCCACCGGTGCGCCCGGGGTGCCGGCCACGAAGCCCGGGTCCAGCAGGTACACCGGCACCGTGTCACCGGCCAGCCGCGGCGCGGCCTCGCTCGCCGCCCGGGCCTCCTCGGCGGCGCCGATGGTCAGCTGCCGGGTCGGCGGGACGCCCTTGCGGGCGAAGAAGTGGCCGACCTTGTCGAGGACGGCCGCGTCCTGGACGGCGCTGCGGGCCTGCGCCAGCTCGGCGGCGGGCACCGGGGCCGGGGCGGACGGGGAGTCCGCGTGCGCGGCCGGGGCGAGCGCCAGCGCGAGACCGGCGGTGAGCAGGACGGTGACGGCGGCCGTGGAGGCGGCGGAGGTGACGGCCCGACGGCGGCTCTTGATCTCGGTCATGGTCGCCCTCACGCGCCGATCCGGTACAGGGAGTGGGTCCACGAGAACGTGTCGTTGTTCACGTAGTACTGGTAATCCGCCCAGTTGTAGCGGTAGTTGGAGGGCCATGGGTCGCCCCAGTAGACCCAGTTGCTCCCGGTGTCGTAGCCGTACAGGACGTGCATGTGGCCGCCGCCCGAGCTCCACTGGATGCGCGTCTCGATCGGGCGGTTGGCGTTCACCTCGGACTGCACGGTGCCGTAGTTCAGGTACCCGTTGACGTACGAGCCCGGGTTGATGCCGACCCAGCTCAGCCCGTTCTGCACATCGCCCAGCGTGGCCTGGCTGTTGGGGCAGCTGGAGTTGACGGAGCGGCCGAACGCGGCGTTGCAGAACTGGTTCTGGCTGTAGTTGTAGCCGAACCAGGTGGCGATGGTGTTCCCGCTCGCCGCCCAGCACCAGTTGGTCTGCTGTTGCTGCTGCATGGTGATGTTGAGCTTCTTGTAGGTGCCGGCCAGGTCGGCCGTGCTGCCGGGCGCGGCGGCCTGGCGGACCTGGTGCGCGGCCCGGTCCTGGGCCCGGTCCTGGGCCTGGGCCCGGTACTGGGCCGGCTGCCCGGCCGGGGCGGCGGCGATCGCGGGTGCGGCCATCGCGGCGGTGAGCGCCGGGCCCAGCACGCCGAGGGTGAGCAGCGAGACCGCACGGCGCAGCCGTATCCGTGGAACTGGCATGGGGGAATGCCTCCTTGCACGAGTGGAGCGAGGGGCTGTGTGGGGGCGCGGTCCGGATCGCGCCCCGAGCATCGCGCCTCGTCAGGTACGGGTCAACGGGCCTCGGTGCGGCCCGGACCGGGATGTGAACGGGCCGGCGCGGATGTGAACGACGCCCCGGGAACCCCCGCGCAGCAGGCCCGGACCGGTGACAAACCGCCGCATCGATGTGAATATTCACGGTCAAACGGCGGCCCGTCCCAGCCGTCGGCGCCGGACCGCCCGCATGCCCGCACGCCCGCACGCCCGCACGCCCGCACGCCCGCACGCCCGCACGCCCGCCCCAGGAGGCTGCCATCCACAGGAGCGACCCAGCCGACCTCGCCGCCGCCCTGCGCACGGGCCCCTTCCACCTCGCCCTGCGCACCGCGATCTCCGCCCGGGGACTCGCCCTGCACCGCATCCGCCGACACCTCGCCCTGCGCGGCGTCAACGTCGGCCTCACCAGCCTCAGTTACTGGCAGCAGGGCCACCGCCGCCCGGAACGCGCCGAGTCACTGCGCGCCGTCGCCGCCCTGGAGGACGTCCTCGACCTGCCCGAGCACTCCCTGACCCGGCTGCTCGGCCCCCGTCGCGCCGCCGGCCCCGCACCGGCCGGCCCGCCGGTGCGCCCCTACCGCGACCTCATCTCACCGGCCGTGGCCGTCGACGGACTGCTCGCCACCCTCGCCGGCCCGCGCGACACCGGGCTGCACACCATCACCCACATCGAGCGCATCCGGGTCGGCCCCGACCGCCGGATCGCCCGCCGCGACTCCCAGCACGCCCTGCGCGCCCACCGCGACGGCATCGACCGCTACCTCGCCCTCTACCAGGGCGACCCGGGCAGCGACATCACCCGCGTCGGCGTCCGCGCCGAGGAGAACTGCCGCCCCGGCCGCATCCGCCGCGACCAGGCCCACCACCTGCTCGCCGCCGAACTCCTCCTCGACCGCCGCCTGCGCACCGGCGACACCCACCTGCTCGGCTACGGCTTCGACGACTCCCCCTCGCCCGACCCCAGCTGCGAGTACGTCCGCGGCTTCAACTCCGGCGCCGGTCAGTACGTCCTCCAGATCACCTTCCACCCCGCCGCCCTCCCCGTCCGCTGCCACCGCTTCGCCCTCCACTCCCCCGGCGCCGCCCCGTACGAGACCGAGGAGCTCACCCTCGACGGGCACCACTGCGTCCACCTGGTGGCGACGGCGGTGCGGCCGTGCCTGCTGGGGATCCGCTGGGACTGGGAGTGAGGGGCGGCCGGACCGGTGCCCGGCCAGGGGCCGCGCGACCGGGCACCGGCACCGGCTACGCCCGGCGGAAGTCCATGATCAGGGAGTCCTCCACCGGCAAGTAGCCGATCTGCTGGTAGATGGAGTTGCTGGTCGGATTGGCGAGGTCGGTGTAGAGCAGGACCTCGGTGGCGCCGCGGGAGAGAAGGTGGGCCGAGACGGCGGCGGTGACGGCGGTGCCGTAGCCGCGGCCGCGGCTCTCGACGGGGGTGTAGACCGGGCCGATGCGGGACATCCCGGCGAGGATCGGGCTGCTGCCCGCCAGGGCGACCGGGCGGCCGACGTCCTCCCACAGGTGCAGGCAGCCGCTCGCGGTCCGCTCGTCCACCGCCCGCGGGACGTCGGGGACGTCGACCCCCGCCTCGGCCAGGAACTCCTCGTACCAGCGGATCGCCCGCTCGCGGTCGGCCGGTTCGGCCAGCCGGTGGCGGCCCGCGGGCGGGCGCGGCGGGTCGGTCAACTCGCCGAGCCGGTAGAGCCGTTCGTCGAAGCGGACGGCCTGCTCGGTGCCGGTCGCCGCCGTCCACGCGGCGGCGAAGGCGCGGACCGCTTCGGCACCCCCGCCGACCCCGGTCACCGTGGTGAACCCGGAGCCGGCGGCGGCCAGGTCGACCGCCAGCTCGGCGGCCGCGGCCGGCGGCATGAAGGAGAGCCTGGGGTCGAACGGCGGCGTCTGGAGGAAGGCCCCGGCGACCGGACCGTCCTCCTCGGCCCGCCACCAGCCGAAGACCGGCGGCTCACCGAACACCGTCAGGCCGGACGCGGCCAGCCGGTGCGCGATGGTGAGCAGGACGGTGTTCTCGGCGGGGCGGGTGGCCAGGAAGGCGCCCGCCTGGTCGCGGAACTCGTCGAGGGAGGTGCTGAAAGTCCAGGTCATGGCCCATGGTGGACCGCCCGGGGCCGGTTCGCCAGCGATTTCGCGGCCGCCGCCGGGGCTCCCGCTACTCGACCGCCACGCCCAGCTTCCCGGCCAGCGCCGCCGGATCGGTGGTCGGGGCGTCGCAGGCGAAGTGCCGGCAGACGTACGCCGCGGGCGCCCCGCCGACCAGCGGCCGGTCGGCCAGCAGCGGCACCTCGGGCTCCCCGGGCGCGCCGACCGCGACCACGGCCCCCGGCGCCGTCCCGAGCAGCGCGGCCCGTCGCAGCGCCGCGGTGGCCGGATCGCCGTCCGGGCCGACCACGGCGACCTCGCGCGGCCCGTCGAGCAGCGCCTCGGCGACGGCGAGGCCCCAGCCGATGAACCGCGGCGCCCGGCCGGCGAGCGCGCCGACCACGCCGAGGGCCCGCTCGGCGGCCGTGCGGTGCCGGTCGGAGCCGGTGTACGCGGCGTACGTGAGCAGGGCGCCGGCGGCGGCCGTCCAGCCGGACGGGGTGGCGTTGTCGGTCGGGTCCTGCGGGCGGCGGATCAGTTCCTCGGCGTCGTCGGCGGTGTCGTAGAGCGCGCCGGAGGCCTCGTCGGTGAAGTGCTTGAGCACGGTGTCGAGCAGGCCGCCCGCCAGCTGGAGCCAGGAGGACTCGCCGGTGACGGCGTACAGCGCGAGGAAGCCCTCGGCGGTGTCCGCGTAGTCCTCCAGCACGCCGGCGTTGGCACCGGCCCGGCCGTCCCGGGAGGTGCGCAGCAGCCGGCCGTCCGGGGTGAGGTGAACGGCGAGCAGCAGGTCGGCGGCGCGTTCGGCGGCCTCGACCAGGTCGGGGCGGTCCAGCAGCGCGCCGGTCTCGGCGAGCGCGGCGACGGCCAGGCCGTTCCAGGCGGCGACCACCTTGTCGTCCCGGGCCGGGGCCGGGCGGGCCCCCCGGGCCTCGGCCATCCGCGACCGGATCGCCTCGTACTCGGCGAAGTCCTCCGGGTCGGAGAGGAGTTGGAGCACCGAGGTGCCGTGCTCGAAGGTGCCCTCGGCGGTGACGGTGAACAGCCGGGCGGCGGTGGCCGCGTCGGCGGGGCCGAGCAGGTCGACCAACTGGCCGGGCTCCCACACGTAGTAGGCGCCCTCGGCGGACTGCCCGGTCTCCTCGTCGAGGCTGTCGGCGTCCAACGCGGAAGCGAACGCGCCCTCGGGCGTGCGGAGTTCGCGCAGCAGGAAGTCCGCGGTGGACAACGCGACCCGGCGGGCGAGGGGCGAGCCGGTGGCCCGCCACAGGTGCAGGTAGGCGCGCAGCAACAGGGCGTTGTCGTACAGCATCTTCTCGAAGTGCGGCACCACCCAGCCGGCGTCCACCGCGTACCGGGCGAAGCCGCCGCCGAGCTGGTCGTGGATGCCGCCGCGGGCCATCGCCCCGCCGGTGCGCACGGCCATCTCCAGCGCCGCCTCCGAACCGGTCCTGGCGTGGTGGCGCAACAGGAACTCCAGCACCATGGCCGGCGGGAACTTGGGCGCGCCGCCGAAGCCGCCCCGGCTCTGGTCGAAGTCCCGGCTGAGACTCACCAGCGCCTGGTGCAGGTCCGCCTCGCCGGGCGGGTTGTGGGCGCCGGCCGAGTAGACGGCGGCCCGCTCGGCCAGATCGGCCCGGATCCGCCCGGCGACCTGCCCGACCTCCTCCCGGCGGTCCCGCCAGGCGGCCTCCACGCCCTCCAGCACCTGCCGGAACGACGGCATCCCGTGCCGGGGCTGCGGCGGGAAGTAGGTACCGAAGTAGAACGGCTCCTTGTCGGGGGTGAGGAACACCGTCATCGGCCAGCCGCCCTGCCCGGTCGCGGCCTGCACCGCCTCCATGTACACGGCGTCGACGTCCGGCCGCTCCTCCCGGTCCACCTTGACCGGCACGAACCGCTCGTTGAGGTACTCGGCGAGCCCGGCGTCCTCGAAGCTCTCGTGCGCCATGACATGGCACCAGTGGCAGGCCGCGTAACCGACGGACAGCAGCACCGGCACGCCGCGGCGCTCCGCCTCCGCGAAGGCCTCGGGGCCCCAGGGCCACCAGTCGACGGGGTTGTCGGCGTGCTGGAGCAGGTACGGCGAGGTCGCGTCCGCGAGACGGTTCGGCATGCGTCCATCCTCGCGCATCCGGCGCTCGGCGCGCGGCAGGTCAGGCCGGTCCGGACCAGTAACTGATCCCGAGATTGGCGTCGAAGGTGCGCATCCGTCCGAGCACCTGGTCGGGGGTCGGGCCGAGGAGCTCGTCGACGATGCGGCCGTCGGCGAGGAAGACGACACGGTCGGCGTACGAGGCCGCGACCGGGTCGTGGGTGACCATCACGACGGTCTGGCCGAGCTCCCGGACGCACCGGCGCAGCAGCGCGAGGATCTCGGCGGCGGAGCGGGAGTCCAGGTTGCCGGTCGGTTCGTCGGCGAAGACGATCCGGGGCCGGCCGGCCAGCGCCCGGACGCAGGCGACGCGCTGCTGCTGCCCGCCGGAGAGCTGGGCCGGGCGGTGGCCGAGCCGGGCGCCGAGGCCGGCCGCCTCGACCAGGGTGCGCAGCCACTGCTGGTCGGGGGTGCGGCCGGCCAGGGTCAGCGGCAGGGTGATGTTCTCCGACACCGTCAGGGTGGGGATCAGGTGGAAGGCCTGGAAGACGAAGCCCACATAATCACGGCGGAGCCTGGTCAGTTGGCCGTCGCTCAGCCGGGTGAGGTCCACGTCGCCGATCCGGGCCGCGCCCGAGGTGCAGGACTCCAGCCCGGCGAGGCACTGGAGCAGGGTGGACTTGCCGGAACCGGACGGGCCCATGATCGCCGCGAACTCCCCCTCCCGGAAGGCCACCGAGACCCGCTCCAGCGCCACCACCCGGGCGTCTCCCGACCCGTGCACCTTGGTCAGGTCGACGGCCGCCGCGGCGGCCGGGGCGTGGTTCGCGGCGGCGCGGGGCGGGCCTCCGGGACGGGACGGGCCTCCCGCGAGGGAGTGGGGCTCGGTCATCGGTGGTGCTCTCCTCGGCTGGACACGGGCGAAGGTCAGGACTGGGGTCTGGGCCGGGGGCCGGACGGACCGGCGGGCGGGCCGGCGGGCAGGCCGGCGGGCGGCACCAGGCCGGTGCCGGCGCCCAGCAGGGCGAGGGAGCGGACCGCGAGCTCCCGCCCGGCCGCGGCCGGGCGGCCCTGGTGGCCGCCGCTGTCGTGGTGGTCGAGCAGGACCGGCGCGGCCCCGGTGCCGGCCCGTCCGAGCGCCGCGCAGAGCTTCCAGGCGTGCCAGGGCGGTACCCGCGCGTCGTTCGCCCCGGTAGCGAACAGCACCGCCGGGTACGCCGTCCCGGGCACCACCCGGTGGTACGGGGAGTAGTCGAGCAGCGCCCGCAGCGCCTGCGGGTCGGCCGGATCGCCGTACTCCTCCGCCCAGAGCCGGCCGAGGCCGCCGACCTGGTAGCGCGCCAGGTCGGTCAGCGGGGCCGCGCACACCGCGGCGGACAGCAGACCGGGCTCCCGGGTGAGCGCGGCGGCGACCACCAGGGCCCCGTTGCTGGCGGCCAGCGCGCCCAGCCCGCCGGCCGGGGCCTCGCCGCGTTCGACCAGCATCGCGGCGGCGGCCCGGAAGTCGTCCACGGTGGCGCTCTTGCCGGCGCCCCGGCCGGCGGCCGCCCAGGCGGGGCCGAGTTCGCCGCCGCCGCGCGCGTGCACCCAGGCGATCCGGCCGCCGGCCCGCAGCCAGGCCTCCAGGGCCGGGTCCCAGGCGGGTTCCAGGG
>NZ_JBIVVI010000103.1:0-12898 GCF_044757675.1 Kitasatospora sp. NPDC091257 | reverse complement strand
GTGGCCGACCCGGGGGCGCGGCAGGAGCCGGGGGCCGGGGCGGCGGTGGCGGCCGGTCTTGCGGCCTCGGTGGTCAGCGCGCTGCTGGGGGTGCTGGCCGGGGCGCTGGCGAACCGTCCGGTGCTGCTCCGCCCGCAGTACGGCATCCCGACGGCGCTGGGGCTGGCCACGCTGCTGCTGGTGGTGCCGGTCTCGCCCGCCAACACGGCGGTGCGCGGTCTGGTGTCGGCGGCCCGGACCGGACGGATCGAGGTGCCGTGGGCGAGCCTGTCGGCCGCCGTCGTCCTGCTGGCCGCGGTGGGGGCGGGGGTGGCGGCGCTGGCCGGGCGGCGGCCGGAGTGACGGCCCCGGGACGGACCGGCGGGCCCGGGCGATTCCGCGAATGGCGGACACACCGCAGCGAATAGTCCTACATATGGAGAACCCTCGCTAGGGTGCGGAATCGGGACACGGTGCCACCGCGGTGGCACCGGGACCCGGCCGGCCTGTTCGACACCCTGGAAGGACCCCGCAGTGAGCAACCTCTTCGCGATCGCCTACCCGGACCTCGCCACCGCCCAGGCGGTGCGCGACGAGGCGATCGGGCTCCAGAAGCAGAAGCTGATCGAGCTGGAGGACGCGGTCGTCGTCGAGCGTCGCGCGGACGGCAGGATCAAGCTGCACCAGCAGGTCAGCACGACCGGGGCGGGCGCCGCGAGCGGCGCGCTCTGGGGCGGGGTCATCGGTCTGCTGTTCTTCATGCCCCTGGTGGGCGCGGCGGTCGGCGGTGCGACGGGGGCGGCGGTCGGCGCCTCCACCGACATCGGGGTGGACGACGACTTCATGCGCCAGGTCGGCGAGCACCTCCAGCCCGGCACCGCCGCGGTCTTCCTGCTGGTGCGCAAGGCGACCGCCGACAAGGTCGTCCCGGCGCTGGCCCGGTTCGGCGGCCGGATCATCCAGACCTCGCTCTCGGCCGAGGCCGAGGCCGAGCTGAAGGCGACCGTCGAGGCCTCCCGGGCCCAGGCCGCCGTCTGACCCTCCGCCCGACCGCCGCTCCCGTCGGGGCGGACCGGCCCCGACGCCGGTCCGCCCCGATCGGCATCCCCCGGCCGGCGGCACCGGGCCCTTCCCGATCCCCAGGACGGTCCGTGGCGACACCCTCCGCCGTGTCGAGATCCGCCGCCGGGCCGAGCCGGCCGGTGCCGACCGGACGCACCACCGAGCTCGTCCTGGTGGTCGGCGCCGTCCTGATCGCCGTGTTCGGCTACGTCGAGGTCGGCGTCGACCTGGACGGCCACGTCCCGGCCGACGCGGCCGAGTACGGTGCCGCGCTCGGCGTGCTCGCCCTGGCGGCCCACGCCGTGGTCCGGTGGCGGGCCCGGTACGCGGACCCGCTGCTGCTGCCGATCGCGGTGCTGCTGAACGGGATCGGGCTGGTGGTGATCCACCGGCTCGACCGGGCCACCCCGGGACGCGCCGCCGCCCCCACCCAGCTGCTCTGGTCGGCCCTGGGGGTGGCGCTGTTCATCGCCGTGGTGCTGCTGGTGCGCGATCACCGGCGGCTGCAGCGCTACGCCTACATCGGGGCGCTGGTGGCCCTGGTCCTGCTGGTGCTGCCGATCTTCTTCCCGCCGGTGTACGGCTCCCGGATCTGGATCGTGATCGGGCCGCTCTCCTTCCAGCCCGGGGAGTTCGCCAAGATCCTGCTGGCGGTCTTCTTCGCCGCCTACCTGGCGGTGCACCGGGACGCGCTGGCGCTCACCGGCCGCCGGATCCGGCGCCTGCAGCTGCCGCCGGGGCGGGTGCTCGGGCCGGTGCTGCTGATCTGGGCGGCGTTCGTCGGCGTCCTGGTGCTGGAGACCGACCTCGGCACCTCGTTGCTGTTCTTCGGCCTGTTCGTGGTGATGCTCTACGTGGCCACCGCGCGCACCGGCTGGATCGCCATCGGCCTGGGCCTGGCCGCGGTCGGGGCGGTGACGGTGGGATGGCTGTCGCCGCACGTGCACAGCCGGGTCACGGACTGGCTGGACCCGCTGGGCTCGATCGAGGCGGGCCGGGGCGCCAACCAGATCGCCCAGTCGCTGTTCGCCTTCGCCTGGGGCGGTGAGCTGGGCACCGGGCTCGGCAACGGGCACTCGGTGCTGATCGGGTTCGCCGCCAAGTCGGACTTCATCCTCGCCACCATCGGGGAGGAGCTCGGGCTGACCGGGCTGATCGCGGTGTTCCTGCTGTACGCGGTGCTGGTCTCGCGGGGCTTCCGGACCGGCATCGCGCTGCGCGACCCGTTCGGGCGGCTGCTGGCGATCGGGCTGGCCGCGATCGTCGGCCTCCAGGTGTTCGTGGTGGCGGGCGGGGTGCTCGCGCTGATCCCGCTGACCGGGATGACCATGCCGTTCATCGCCCAGGGGGGTTCCTCCGTGGTCACCAACTGGATCATCGTCGCGCTGCTCGTGCGGATGAGTGACATCGCGCGCGGGCCCGGGCCCCAGGAGGTCCGGTGACGCGCGTCCGACCCCGGGGCAACGGCCCGCAGGGGCTGCCGGGCATCTCGGTCACCGGGCGCCGGGCGGGCACCTTCTGCCTGCTGCTGGTCGCGGCGCTGTGCGCCCAGGCCACCCGGGTGCAGGTGTTCCAGGCGAAGGACCTCGACCGCAACAGCGCCAACCAGCGGCTCACCATCGAGCGGTACGCCCGGCCGCGCGGCGACATCCTGGTCGGCGCGGACCCGGTGACCGGCTCCGTACCGACCGGCGGCCGGTACGCGTACCGGCGCAGCTACACCGACGGCCCGACCTACGCGGCCGTCACCGGCTTCGCCTCGCAGGCGTACGGCACCACCCAGCTGGAGGGGACCGAGGACGAGCTGCTGACCGGCACCGACGGCCGGCTGGCGGGCTGGTCGCTCCGGGACGCCGTGGCCCGCCGGCAGAACCCCGGCGGGGACGTCCGCACCACGCTGAACCGGGCCGCCCAGCAGGCCGCGATGCGCGGGCTCGGCGCCCAGAAGGGCGCGGTCGCCGCGATCGAGCCGGCCACCGGGCGGATCCTGGCGCTGGCCAGCACGCCCTCCTACGACCCGGGCGCCTTCGCCGGGCACGGCGCCGACGACCAGGAGGCCTGGAACCGCCTGCAGGCCGACGCCGACGAGCCGATGCTCAACCGGGCGCTGCGCCAGACGTACCCGCCGGGCTCGACCTTCAAGGTGGTCACCGCCGCGGCCGCGCTGGCCGACGGGGTGGTCACCGACCCGGACGCGCCGACCGGGGCGCCCTTCCCGTACGTGCTGCCCGGCACGACCACGCCGCTGGTCAACGACACCCCGGTCTGCGACCGGCCGGGCCTGTCGCTGGCCGCCGCGATGACCGCCAGCTGCAACGGCGTGCTCGGCTACCTGGGGGTGCGGACCGGGCTGGACCGGATGGCCGGGATGGCCGCGAACTTCGGCTTCAACGACCCGGAGCTGGACGTCCCGGTGCGCGCGGCCCGGTCGAACTTCGACACCCGGATGGACGAGTCGCAGCTGGCGCTCTCCTCGATCGGGCAGTTCGACACGGCGGCCACCCCGCTGACGATGGCGATGGTCGCGGCGGGGGTCGCCAACGACGGGACGGTGATGCGTCCACAGCTTGTGGACAGGCTGACCAGGAGCGACGGCACCACGGTGCGGCTGATGCGGCCGTCCGTGTACAAGCGGGCGATGACCCCGGCGGTGGCCGCGCAGGTGCGCGGGCTGATGACGGACGTGGTGGAGAACGGCACCGGCGGCAACGCCCGGATCGCCGGGGCGGTGGTCGGCGGCAAGACCGGGACGGCCCAGCACGGGGTGGACAACAGCGGGACGCCGTACGCCTGGTTCATCGCCTGGGCCGGGCCGGCCGGCTCGGACGCGGTGCCGCCGGTGGCGGTGGCCGTGGTGGTCGTGGACAGCGGGGCCACCGATGTCACGGGTGGTGCCCTGGCCGCGCCGATCGCCCGGTCGGTGATGCGGGCGGTGCTCGGCGGGTGATCACCGCAGGGCGCCGGCCTGCTGCTTTAATCGCCGGGAGGTAGAAGCGCCGTTTACGAAGTGTCCGGTTTGTACATCACTGTGCGCCAATTCGGACAATGCGCCGGTTGGGACTGTTCGTTTGCGACACTGGTGCTTTCGCCGGGTACTGTCCCATGTTTGTTCGGTTGATCCCCGATGACACCCCAGGGTGTTTCGGGTGACCAGCCACCAGGACACCCTCCCCCGCCCAGAAGGACCGCAGTTTTGGCCAGCAACACCCTTGGTGCGCGTCTGCTGCGACGCAAGCCCGTCTCGACACTGATCGCCGAGACCGAAGGCAAGAACTCCCTCCCGGCCGGTGCGCCCGAGGAGGGCGGGCGCTCCGGCATCCACCTGCGCCGTTCGATCGGGCTGTGGCAGCTGTCCTCGATCGGCATCGGCGCCACCATCGGCACCGGCATCTTCTTCGTGCTGAACACCGCGGTGCCCTCGGCCGGCCCGGCCGTCATCCTGTCCTTCGTGATCGCCGCGGTCACCGCCGGACTCACCGCGCTCTGCTACGCCGAGATGGCCTCCGCGATCCCGGTCTCCGGCTCCTCGTACTCCTACGCCTACGCCACCCTCGGCGAGGGCGTCGCCTTCGGCGTCGGCATCTGCCTGCTGATGGAGTACGGCGTCTCCGCCTCCGCGATCGCGGTGACCTGGGCCGAGTACCTGAACAAGTTCTTCGACCTGGCCTTCGGGTTCACGATCCCCGAGGAGCTCTCCGGCGCGCCGGACAGCACCCACTGGTTCAACCTGCCGGCGCTGCTGCTGGTCGCCATGGTCTGCGTCCTGCTGATCCGCGGCGTCAGCGAGTCCGTCAAGGTCAACGCGGTGATGGTCGCGATCAAGATCCTGATCCTGCTGATGTTCATCGGCGTGGCGCTCACCGGCTTCCACTCCGGCAACCTGAGCCCGTTCATGCCGCTCGGCTTCAGCGGCGTCCAGATCGCCGCGTCCAGCATCTTCTTCTCCTTCATCGGCCTGGACGCCGTGTCCACCGCCGGCGAGGAGGTCAAGAACCCGCGCCGCACCCTGCCGATGGCGATCATCATCTCGCTGGTCGTGGTGACCCTGCTCTACATCCTGGTCGCCCTGGCCGGCATCGGCGCCCAGCCCTGGCAGAAGTTCGACGGCCAGGAGGCCGGCCTCGCCCAGATCCTCCAGGACATCACCGGCCAGAGCTGGCCCGCGATGGTCTTCGCCTTCGGCGCGATCGTCTCGATCTTCAGCATCACCCTCGTGGTGATCTACGGCCAGACCCGCATCCTGTACTCGATGGGCCGCGACGGCATGCTGCCCAAGCGCTTCGCCCAGCTCTCCCCGCGCACCGGCACCCCGGTCTGGAACACCATCGTGGTGGGCCTCGGCGTCGGCGCGCTGGCCGCGTTCATCCCGCTGCGGGTCCTGGCCGACATCACCAGCCTGGGCACGCTCATCGCCTTCTCGGTGGTCTCGATCGGCGTGATCGTGCTGCGCCGCACCCAGCCCGACCTGCCGCGCGGCTTCAAGGTGCCCGGCTACCCGGTCGTCCCGCTGATCAGCGTCGGCTTCTGCATCTACCTGGTCACCGGCCTGCACGCCGACACCTTCCGGGCCGGGGCGATCGCCCTCGCCGTCGCCCTGGTCGTCTACTTCGGCTACAGCATCAGGCACTCCCGGCTGGAGCAGGCCGAGCAGCCGTCCGTGTCCTCGGACAGCTCCGCCGACTGACCCGGAAGCAGAACCCGGGTGAAGGGCCGCCGGCCGCCGAGGCGGCCGACGGCCCTTTTCCCGCCAACGCCCGTCCGGTGTCCAACGCCATGGCGACAGGGCCCGGCTCCCACCCATAACCTTCCACCATGGTGAGCACCCGCACGCCCGGCTACTTCCGCCCGCGCGGCCGCTTCACCGGCCGCAGCAGAACGCCGGCCCAGACCTCCGCGACCGAGGCGTCGTCCGGACCCGGACGACCGCCGCGCGGCTTCTCCGTCCGCCCCTTCCCCCGACAGCGTGGCGAGAGCACCTTTCCGCCCACGCCCGATCGGCTGAATGGCGCCCGGCTCGCCGGGCTCGCCTCGATGCGGACCGTCCAACTGCTCGGCTGCCTGGTCGCGGCCGGCTGGGCCGCCGCCTTCCCGCTCGTGTCCGACCTGGCCAACCAGCGGCTGTGGGGCCTGATCGCGGCCCCCGCCTACGTCCTGGCCGGACTGCTCTGCCTGACCCTGCCGCGTCGCTTCGCGGCCCGCGCCGCCGCCTCGGTCGCCCTCGTCGGGGCCGTCCTGGTCCCGCTGGCCCTGCTCGCCCTGAACGGTCGCCACCAGTCCGAGGTCATGGTGGTCGAACGCTCGGCCCACCTGCTGCTCACCACCGGCACCGCGTACCTGCCGCACCCGGTGGTGGTCACCGACTACAACCCGTACCTGCCGGCGATGTCCCTGTTCGGGATGCCGCGCCAGCTGCTCGGCGACTCCACCGCCTTCGCGAGGGTCGCCGGGGACGCCCGGATCTGGTTCGCGCTGACCTTCTTCGTCTGCCTGCTGGCCGCCTGGCGGCTGCTGCGGCCCGCCCGCCCCGGCGGCGGCGACCCGCGCGCGCCGCTGCTGCCGCTGGCCGTCCTCACCGCCTCGCCGCTGATCGCGCTCGCCCTGGCGGTCGGCGGGGTGGACCTGCCGCTGATCGGGGTCTGCTGCCTGGCCATGGCACTCGCCGAGCGGGACCGCACCGTCGGCGCCGGACTGGTGCTCGCCCTCGCCTGCACCCTGAAGTGGACGGCCTGGCCCGCGCTGCCGGTCGCCGTCCTGCTGCTCTGGCGGCTGTACGGCCGCCGCCCCGCGGCCCGGACCGCGCTGATCGGGGTCGGGGTGAGCACGCTGGTGATCCTGCCCTCCGCGCTGGCCCAGCCGGACGCGCTGCGCGAACAGGTGGTGCGCTTCCCGCTCGGGATGACGGCGATCCGCACCCCGGCGGGCAGCCCGCTGCCCGGCAAGGTGCTGGCCGGCTTCGGACCGACCGGGCACGCGATCTCGCTGGCGCTGATGACCGTGGCCCTGGTCGCGGTGGCCATCTGGCTGCTGGCCCGGCCGCCGGTCTCGGCGATCGCCGCGGCGGACCTGCTGGCCGCCGGGCTCGCCATCGCCTTCATGCTGGCCCCGGCCGGGCGGTTCGGGTACCTGGCGCTGCCGGTGGTGCTGATGATCTGGCCCCGGCTGGCGGCCCGCCGCTGGAGCAGCCGGCGCCCGGTCCCGCCCGGCCGGGTGCGGGGCAGGCCGCAGCCCGCGCTGCCGCGCGGCTGAGAAAGCCCCGGCCCGCCCTGCCGTGAGGCCGGGCGGGCCGTTCGCTCGGGGGCCGGTCGCCCGGGGCCGTTTGCCGGGGGCCGTTTGCCCGGGGGCCTACCGGCCGGCGGCCTTCAGGATGGAGGCGACGGCCGGGCCGGCCGCGTCCACGCCGTGGCCGCCGCCCTGGACCTCGGCGGCCACCGCGAGGTTGCCCCGGTAGGCGGTGAACCAGCTGTTGGTGACGTCGACCCCGGCGACCTCGGCCGAGCCGGTCTTGGCGCCCGCGTTGTCGGTGATGCCGGCCATCACGTCCTTGGCGGTGCCGCCGGTGGCGGTGGCCGCCATCATCGCCTTCAGCTTGGCGTCCACGTCGGGGGAGAGCGGACGGGCGGCCTTCTGCTGCGGCAGCTCCGCCACCAGGATCGGCTGCTTGAACTCGCCGCTCTGCACGGTGGCGGCGACCGAGGCGATGGCCAGCGGGTTCATCTGGACCTTGCCCTGGCCGATGTAGTTCATGGCCTGCTCGTCCTTGCTGCCCGGCGTCGGCGGCACCTTGCCGTCGGTGTTGGGCAGGCCGGTCTTCCACTCCAGGCCGATGCCGAACACGTCCTTGGCCGTGCCGGACAGCGTCTCGGGCTTGAGGCTGGCCAGCCCCTGATTGATGAAGGCGGTGTTGCAGGACATCATGAAGTCCTGCTGGAGCGTGTTGTTCGGGAAGGCGCCCGGGAACGAGTTCGGGATCGGGTGCGCGTTGCCGCTCTTCTCCGGGCAGGCCACCACGGTGTCCGGGTTGACCCCGTTCTCCAGCAGCGCCGCCGAAGTGATGATCTTCATCGTCGAGCCCGGCGCGAGCAACCCGGTGAAGGCCCGGTTCTGTCCGTTGGCCGGCGAGTTGGCGAAGGCCAGCACCTGACCGGTGCTCGGCTCGATCGCCACGACGGAGGCCGGCTTGCCGCCCAGGTCGGTCATCGCCTTCTCGGCGGCGGCCTGCAGGGTGTTGTCGATGGTCAGCTTGAACGGCTTGCCGGGCTTCGGCTCGACGATGGTGAACAGCTTGTCCTGGGCGCCCTTGCCGGCCGGGTCGGAGATCACCACGGCGCTGCCCGCGTCCTGGTCCTTGGCCGGGTCCGGCGGCAGCAGCTTGTTGGCGTTCTCCTGGAGGGTGGTCATCAGCGCCTGGGTGAGCGAGGCGCCCTGGACCGGCTTGCCGTTGCGGTCCACCACCGTGGACGGCGGGGCGAAGACCGGCTGGACGGCGATGGTCTCGTTGCCGGACAGGTGGGGGTGGATCACCGACGGCGCCCAGTGCACGGCCGGGGTGTCGTCGCTCATCTTCACGACGCCGAGGAAGCCCTGGTAGTCCCAGGCCCGGCTGGTGCCCGCGAACTCGGCGCGCGCCTTGTAGGACATCAGGGTGCCGGTGGGGCCGGGCGTGGCGGTGGCGGACGGCGTGTCGGTCGCACCCGGCGTCGCGGAGGCCCCGGCGGACGGCTTGGCGGCGGGGGCGGGGGTGCCGGTGGCGGCGGAGAAGACCTGCTGGGTGGTCGGGCCGAACGGGGTGAGGGTCAGCGCGCTCGGCTTGACCTGGTCGCGGAAGGCGGTCAGACCGGCCGTGGCCGCGGCCGGGTCGTCGGTCAGCGAGGCCGCCTTGGCGATGTCGCCGGCCGCCCAGGCCGTCAGGAAGTCCTTCAGACCGGCTGTCGCCTGCTCGGCCGACGGCGGCTCGGCGACCACGGTGCGCGGCTTCTTGCCGCCGGAGCCGCCGTCCGAGTCGTTCATCAGGCTGTACGCGCCGTAGCCGCCGCCCGCGAGGACGGCGATGGACACGCCGGTGATGATGCCGATCTTCGCGCCACTGCGCATGGTGCAGGTCCCCCAGGGGTCTCGCGGCCGGGCGCAACCGGCCGGGGCCGGAAACGCGGTACCCCCCCACCCTAGGCAGCACGGATCGGTGCGCCGGCGAATCGCCCGGCACTTGTGACGGATCTGGTACGTGTTGTGCACCGCATACGGACGAATCGCGGGAACCCGGTGTGCCCCGGGGCGGATCAGATCCAGGTGTTGAACCACATCCGGCGGCGCCAGTCCTCCAGCGGGATGGTCTGCCCGGTGAACAGCGGGAAGAAGAAGAGGAAGTTCCAGAGGATCAGCAGGATCAGCAGGCCGGCCGCCGCGGAACCGATGATCCGGCGGTCCCGGGAGGCGCCGGGCGGCCCGATCAGCGCGCCGATCAGCATGGTCACCGCGAGCACCAGGAACGGGACGAAGACCACCGCGTAGAAGAGGAAGATCGTCCGCTGCTGGTAGGCGAACCAGGGCAGGTAGCCGGCGGCCAGGCCGCAGAGCAGCGCGCCGGCCCGCCAGTCCCGCCGGGCCGCCCAGCGCCACAGGCAGTAGGCCAGCGCCACCAGGCCCGTCCACCACAGCAGCGGGGTGCCGATGCCCAGCACCTCGCGGGCGCAGTCGGCGGCGGTGCAGCCGGCCTGGCCGTACTTGGGGGACTCGTAGAAGAAGGACACCGGCCGGCCCAGCACCAGCCAGGACCACGGGTTGGACTGGTAGGTGTGCGGGTCGCTCAGGCCGACGTGGAAGTCGTAGACCGTCGAGTGGTAGTGCCACAGGGAGCGCAGGGCCTCGGGTATCCACGGGAAGTCGGTGGAACGGCCGACCGCCCAGTCCCGGCCCCAGCCGCCCTGGCCGGGGGCGGTGCTGCTGGCGAACCAGCCCCACCAGGACGCGATGTAGACCGCGACCGACACCACGACGACCGAGACGAAGGCCGGCACCACGTCCCGGGCGAGCACCGCCAGGAACGGGCGCGGGGCGCCGGCCAGACGGCGGGCGCCGACGTCCCAGAGCACGGTCATCAGGCCGAAGGCCGCCGCGACGTACAGGCCGCTCCACTTGGTGGCGCAGGTCAGGCCGACGCAGACGCCGGCCGCGATCCGGTACGGGCGCCAGCCCAGGTTCAGCCGCTGGGCGAGCCGCGGGTCCTCGACGCCGCCCAGCCTCCGCGCCAGCAGGGCCCGGGTGCGGTCGCGGTCCAGCAGCAGGAAGCCGAAGGCGGCGAGGGTCCAGAACATCACCACCAGGTCGAGCAGGGCGGCCCGGCTGAGCACCAGGTGCAGGCCGTCCACCGAGAGCAGCAGGCCCGCCACGCAGCCCAGCAGGGTGGAGCGGAACATCCGGCGGGCGATCCGGGCCACCATCAGCACCGACAGGGTGCCGAGCAGGGCCACCGCGAACCGCCACCCGAAGGGGTTCATGCCGAACAGCTGCTCGCCCGCACCGATGATCCACTTGCCCACCGGCGGGTGCACCACGTACGAGGGCGTCGTCCGGTACGGGACGGCCGCGCCCGGCGTCATGATCGTGGCGTTGGCGTCCTCCGGCCAGCTGATCTCGTAGCCGCCGTGCCAGAGCGCGTACGCGTCCTTGGCGTAGTACGTCTCGTCGAAGATGATCGCGTGCGGCTGCCCGAGGTTCGTGAACCGCAGCAGGCCGGCGAACACCGCCACCGCGACCGGGCCGAGCCAGCCGGCCCAGCGGCAGAGGAAGAACCACAGGCCCTGCGGCAGCGAGACGCCCATCCGCAGCAGCAGCGGCGACTGCGGCACGTCCCGGGGCGTCACCCGGGGGCCGTCCGGCATCGGCGGCGCCAGGCGCTCGGTGAGCGTCGCCGTGGCGCGGGCGGTCCAGCCGTACCCGGCCAGGCGCTCGCGCCAGCCGGCGGGCCCGGACCGCGGCGCGGGCCCGGTCTGGGGCGAGCGGGGGGACGGCAGGCCGACACCGCCGTACGCGGAGTGGTCCGTACCAGTGGGCGTCTGGGCCGCCGTGTCGCCGTTCATCCGCCACATCGTAGGGGCGCTCTTCGTACGCGTGTCCGCTCCCTCGGAAGCTGACCGAATCGTCACCAAAAGCCCCGGGCGCGCGACAGCTGCAAGGATGGGGACCGTGACAGGAGTACTCGTTCTCGCAGGCACCCCCATCGGCGACGTCTCGGACGCCCCGCCCCGGCTCGTCAACGAACTGGCCACGGCGGACGTGATCGCGGCCGAGGACACCCAGGCGAACCGGCCGTCGACCTGATCCCCGCCTGGTACGTCCTGCCCGCCGCCGCCCGCGGGGCCTTCCGCGCGGCCGCGGCCCCCGACGACGCGGCCTGGGACCGCGCCCGCGGCTGGGCCCTGTCCGTCGCGTTGATGGAAGTCTCCTACTACCGGGACAGCGACCCGAGGATGACCGCCATCGCCCGCCACGTGATCGCCGAGGTGCTGGCCGAGCACGCGTCCCCGTCCGGTGGCCGTCGCCCGTAGGCCTCCCGGCGTGCGTCGTGCTCCGGGGATCCCGCCCGGGACCGGCCGGCGCCGTCTCCCGTTCAGTCCTCGGCGAGGGCGGCGTCGATCGCCGCCTCGGCGTGCAGGCGGGTGGTGGGGAAGACGGGGGCCGGGCTGTCCTCGGGCCGGACGAGCAGTTCGATCTCGGTGCAGCCGAGCACGATTCCCTCCGCGCCGGCCGCCACCAGTTCCCGGATCACCTGCCGGTACCTCGCCCGGGACTCCTCGCGGACCAGCCCGATGCACAGTTCCTCGTAGATCACCCGGTGCACCAGGGCGCGCGAGTCGGCCCGCGGCACCAGGACGTCCAGCCCGCCGGACGCCAACCGGCCCCGGTAGAAGTCCTGTTCCATCGTGAAGGCGGTTCCCAGCAGCCCGACCCGGCGCAGGCCCGCGGCCCGTACGGCCGTGGCCGTGGTGTCGGCCAGGTGCAGCAGCGGAACGGAGACCGCCGCCGCGACCTGGTCGGCGACCTTGTGCATGGTGTTGGTGCAGATCAGCAGCAGTTCGGCGCCCGCCGCCTCCAGCGCCCGGGCCGCGTCGGCGAGGACCTCGCCGGCCTCCTCCCGCCGGCCGGCCGCCTGCAACCGTTCGATCTGCGCGAAGTCGACGGAGTACAGCACGAGCCGGGCGGAGTGCAGTCCGCCGAGGCGCTCGCGGGTGAGCCGGTTCAGCAGGCGGTAGTACTCGGCGGTGGATTCCCAGCTCATGCCGCCGATCAGGCCGATGGTCTTCATGGGGCTATTTATAAGCCAGGGGCGAAATATAAGGCAAGGCCATAAGGGAAACTTTGACTACTCCCCTCGGGGTACCTGGTGCTGCCACTCCCGGGCGAACACCACCGAGCCCGCCTCCAGCGCCCGCAGCTGGATGACGCTGATGAAGTGTTCGGCGTCGCAGCGCAGTTGGGTGCGGGTCTGGACGGTGACGTCCCAGCCGATGTCGGGCCGCTCCAGACGGACGGTGCGGTCGGTGCGGGCCTGGGCGCTGAGCGGGGCGCCGGTGAGCACCCGGTAGGCGGTGACGGTGTGTTCGTCGCGGACCAGGCCGTCGGGGTGGGTGCGGGTGCCGTCGGTGGCGGGGGAGAGCTCGGCGCGCCACTCGTGGCGGCCGATGTCGTGCACGGTGAGGTGTTCGGGCCGGACGGTGAGCGGTTCGGTGAGGTGGATGTCGAGCGGTGCGGGCAGCACCGGGGGCTCGAAGGTGACGGGCGGGGCGCCGACGTCGGCGGCGAGGTGGCGCACCGGCAGGCTCAGGGTGGAGCGGGACGGGTCGACGCCGTACCCGGTGTC
>NZ_JBIVVI010000102.1:0-12911 GCF_044757675.1 Kitasatospora sp. NPDC091257 | reverse complement strand
GGGGTTCGCCACGCCGCTGGCGGGGCCCCTGGCGCTCACGGCGGGCGAGGCTGCCCCGACGGGCGAGGCCGCGCAGAGCGCGCGCGAAGCCCGGCGGGCCGTCACGCCCCGGGCCGGACTCCCCTGGCTCTGCCGGCCGGGCCACATCGGTCGGCCGGGCCACGCCGATCGGCTGGACCGCACGGGCCGCTCCGGCCGCCTCGGATTCCTCGGCGGCGTCGGCTCGCTCGCGTCCCGTCCGTACGCCCGGGACGCGGCCCGGGGCTTCGGCGCGCGCGTCAGCTCGTCCATCGACTCGTTCATCGACTCGTTCATCGGCTCGTCCATCGGCTCGCGGGCCGACAGACCCGCCCGCGCCGCCGTCCCGGCGACCGTCGCCGTGGCCACCGTCGCGGCCGTCGTCACGGTCGCCGTCGGGACCGCCTTCGCGGCCCTCACCGAGGCGGCCACTGCGGCGATCACGGCCGTCGTCACCGTGCCGGTCGGCGCGGACTTCGGCCGGTCCGTCGGGACGGTCGCAGGCAGACCCGCCCGCCGGGCCCACGCTGCGGGGCGTGTCCGGTTCGACCGGTCGGGGAGGCTCAAAACCAGCCATGGCTCACGGCTCTTCGATGGAGAGGGGCCGACAGGAGAGGAGAACAACGCTGCCCGGGCAGCAGGCCCGCCCACGGGATGACGTCGGTCTGCGCCGCGCAACACCGTATGGACCTGTTCCTTTCAGAGTACGACGGGCCTGGGGCCCCGCCCAGCGAGGAAGCCCCTGAGCGACGTTGTTCCCGCGAAAGGGGGATGCGCCCGCCGGGGCAGTGCGCCCCGCCCACAGACGATCGCGCCCCCTCCGGAAAGGAGGTTCCCTGGAGCTTGACTGAGCGGACCGGGCGGCGCAACAGCCCCACGGGACACCGTGACCGGACTGTCATGGATCGGCGACGATCCGTTGCGGCGCGTCGCGAACCGTGACGTCCGACCTGCCCCAACAGCCCCGGACAGCCCGCGCGTCATCGCCCGCCGCAGGCGTACGGAGGCCGTTTCGGCCACTCCGTACGGCTTCGCGACGCCGTCTGGCATTTGCCAGGTGCATAGGCTCGGCCGCTGGCACCATGCTTGGCATGCCCCTGCTCCTGTTCGACCTCGACAACACCCTGTTGCCCCGGGACGCCGCCTACCGGGCCTGGGCGCAGGACTTCCTGTCCGAACACGATCTCCCGCCGGGCGACCTCGAGTGGTTCGTCACCCTCGACGGCGGCGGATACGTTCCGCGCAGCACCGTACTGTCGGCGGTCCGGCGCCGCTACGGGCTGGACGTCTCCGCCGACTTCCTGATTGCCCACTACCGACGCGGCATCAACTCCCATATCCACTGCCCGCCCAGGCACATCGAGGCGCTGCGAGCCGCCCGGGCGGCCGGGTGGACGCTCGGGATCGTCAGCAACGGCGGCACCCGGCCGCAGCTGGAGAAGATCCGGCGGACCGGACTGGGCCCGCTGGTCGACGGCTGGGTCATCTCCGAGGAGGCCGACTGCGTCAAACCGGACCCGCTGATCTTCGAGATGGCCGCCCAACGGTGCGGCATCGCACCCACCGGGGACTGGGCCGAACACACCTGGATGATCGGGGACCACGCACCCGCCGACATCGCCGGTGCCGAACTGACCGGGCTGCGCAGCGTCTGGCTGCACCACGGGCGGCCGTGGGCGGAGAGCGGCTACCGGCCGACGCTGAAGGCGGCCGGCCTGCCGGAGGCGGTCGGCCAGGTCCTCGCCGCACGGAACGCGCCCTCGCCCCGACCGGGCGTCCGCTCCGACGGGCCGCTCCGGAAGACGGCGGCGGGGATGCCGGGCTACACGACGGCGCTGGTCGGCGCACGGTCCGGCGCACGTCCCGCGATGGCCGCCCTGGACGGCCCGAGCGCATCCGTTTCCGCAACGACCGGGCCGGCCGGCGAGCCCGCCCCCGCGGGCGGGCCCGGTGTCCGAAACCGATCAGGCGGGTTTGCCGTGATCGCCGAGGCCCGCACGGACACCGGAGCGGACTCCGGGACCCGTGCGGCCGGCAGACCGGGCCCGGCCTCGGACGGCCGCCGCCCCGCACCGATCACAGCGACGGCCACAGCGACGGCCAGAGCCACGACCGCAGCCACGACCGTCCGCCCGAGGCTCGACGGCGCCGCACCCGCCCCGGTCGCCCTCACCGTTGCGCCCGGCACGGCATCGTCCGCATCTTCCGCATCGCGCTCGGCGACCACCGCGTCCGCAGCCGCCGTGGCGGCCGCCCAGTAGCGCCCGGCCGCCCCCTTCACATCCCCGCCGTCCCCGCCGCACCCCAGCGCCACCGCGCCCTTGCCCGCCGCCCGGCACCCGGCGGCCGGCACCCGGCAGCCACCGCCCACCGCCCCACTCCGGCTACCCCACCGGCTCCGTCGACGTGCGGGTCCACCAGCAGGTGCGGGCCTGCTCGACGAAGCCGAGCTTGCGGTAGAGCGGTTCGCCGAGCGAGGTGGCGACCAGGGTGGCCGGGCGGTCCGGGTGTGCGTGGGCCAGCGCGGTCCGGAGGACGGCGCCGGCCACGCCCCGGCCGCGCCGGTCGGGCAGGGTGGCGACCCAGTACACGCCGGTGGCCCGGCCGTCGTCATAGGTGAGGCAGGTGCCCGCCACCGCGCCGTCGACGTGGCCGAGCCAGCCCCGCCAGCCGGGCACGTCCAGCAGTTGCTCCGGGAGGGCTCCGCCCCGGACCCAGGGCTGTCGGGCGGGCAGCGGGAAGCCTTCCACGATGGCCCGCTCGACCATGGCGAAGCCGTCGCCGTCCCGCGCCTCATCCACCGTCAGGACCCCGCCTCCGCGCGCCTCCGAGACCGCGGGCAGGACGGCGGTCGCGCCTTCGACCGGTCCTGGGTCCCGGACCATCACCGGCATGAGCGGCATCCGGGTGGCCCCGAGGCCGGTGAGGTCGAGCCCGCCGTACGGGTCCTCCACGGTGCAGCGTATGGTCGACCACTCGGCCATCAGGTCCGCCAACTCCTGCGCCAAGGAGGCCGGTTCGCCGTAGGGGCGGGTCACCACGATGCGGTGCGCGTCGTCCGGGGTCCGGGCGCACCGGACCGCGGTCAGCCCCGGGCGGGTGCGGGACTGCCAGCCGTGGACGCGGGCTTGGGCGAGCCAGAAGGCGGCGGCGTTGTCGTTGGCCCGTTCGAGCCGGCTGCTGGTGTTCACGGCAGGACCGTAACCCGGCGGTCCGGTTCCCGGTTCCCCCGTTCTGGGCTTGGCCGGATGAAGCCTGGGAGGCGCACGACTTCTCCCCGTGCGCCCCCTCGTGCACCGCCGATTTTCGGTCAATTTCGCGCCGATCCCTCCCGCTTGGGCAAATCCGCAGCCCAGACCAGCCGGCCGGGCGCACCGGAGCCGGACGCCCCAGGAACCGTCCCGCGACAACCAGCCACCGTTGCCCCGGCCCTCTTCCCAGAAAGGTCGACGGGTGCCACGCTTCGTGATCGAATGCATCACGCCAAATTGCCATGTCGACATAGCGTCGGATGGTGAACTTGTCACAACGGCAATGGTCCACCCGATAGATTTCGATCTTGGCCAGCAGTGCCGCACCACCCACACCACACCACCGAGGGGGCTTGAGCGCCTTGAGCAGGGTGAGCAGGAGCGACGCGGGTCCTGACAGCGGCCAGGCGGCGGCCGGCGGCGCGGGTCGGTCCGCGAGAGGCACTGGCACCACCGCGATCGCCACCACCCGCACCTCCGGCCCCCAGGGCGCCGCTTCGCACTCCTCGTACTCCACGGTGCCCTCCCCCGGGGCGGGCGCCGGCGGCGGTCCCGGTGCGACGCCGACCGCCGCGGACCACGGCGTGGCGACGCCCTACGGGATCCAGTCCCCCTACGGAGGCCAGCCCGCCTTCGGCGGACAGTCGTCGTTCGGCGGACAGCCCGTCAGCCGAGGACCCGTCAGTCCTGGCCAGTCCTACGGCGGCGAGCACCCGGGCTATTCCGGCCACCCCGGGCACCTCGCCCATCCCGGCCAGTACGGAGGCCATCCCGGCCACGCCGGCCACCCCGGTCATTCCGGCCACCCCGGCTACGGCGGCGGCACCCCGGGCCTGAACGGCGCCCCCGCCGCCGGCCCGGGCGGCGGTCCGCTCGGCGGCCTCGCCCTCGGCTCCGGCCACGGCCACGGCCCGCTGGGCCACGGCGGGCCCGGCGCGAACGGCTCCCCGACCCCGATGACGTCCTCCGCCCCGCGCAAGCTGTCCGGCCGGCGCCGCCGGGAGACCGTCGCCGTGCTGATCTTCGGCGGTGCCCCGATCTTCGAGAGCTCCATCCCGCTCTCCGTCTTCGGCGTGGACCGTCAGGACGCCGGGGTACCCCGCTACCGCCTGCTGGTCTGCGCCGGCGAGGAGGGGCCGCTGGCCACCACCGGCGGCCTGACCCTCTCCGCCCCGTACGGCCTGGAGGCGCTCGCCCGGGCCGGCACGATCGTCGTTCCGGCCTGGCGCTCGATCTCCCAGCCGCCGCCGGTCGAGGCGATCACCGCCCTGCGCAAGGCCCACCACGAGGGCGCCCGGATCATCGGGCTCTGCACCGGCGCCTTCGTGCTGGCCGCCGCCGGTCTGCTCGACGGCCGCCCGGCGACCACCCACTGGATGTACGCGCCGACGCTGGCCAAGCGCTACCCGCGGGTCCACGTCGACCCGCGCGAGCTGTTCGTCGACGACGGCGACGTGCTGACCTCCGCCGGCACCGCCGCCGGCATCGACCTGTGCCTGCACGTGGTGCGCAGCGACCACGGCGCCGAGGCGGCCAACGCGCTGGCCCGCCGCCTGGTGGTGCCGAGCCGCCGCGGCGGCGGAGGACAGGCCCAGTACATCGATCAGTCTTTACCGGAGGAGATCGGCAACGACCCGCTGGCCGAGGTGGTCACGTGGGCGCTGGAGAACCTCAACCAGCAGTTCGACGTCGAGGTGCTGGCGGCTCGCGCGTACATGAGCCGGCGCACCTTCGACCGGCGGTTCCGCACGCTCACCGGCAGCGCGCCGTTGCAGTGGCTGATCACCCAGCGGGTGCTCCAGGCACAGCGGCTGCTGGAGACCTCGGAGCTGTCGGTGGACGATGTCGCGCGCCGGTGCGGGTTCCGTTCGCCGGTGGCGCTGCGCGGGCACTTCCGGCGCCAGCTCGGGGTCTCCCCGGCCGCGTACCGGACCAGCTACCGGGCCCGCCGTCCCGGTCAGCAGCCGAGCGCGCCGGCCGGTGCGCTCGGCGACCTGCGGCTGCCCGGAGCGCTGCCGCACCCGGCGGGCGCGGTCGCGCCGGCGGGTGGGCCGCTGTTCGGCGGGGCGCACGGTGTGCCGTCGGCGCAGCCGTTCCCGGCCGGTCCGGGAGCGCCGCTCGCGGTCGGGCAGCACGGGCAACCGGTGCCGCACGGCCAGCAGGGGCAGCAGATCGGTCACGGGCAGCCGGGAGCGCACGGCCAGCCCGGCGGGTTCGGTCCGGGCCAGGTCGGGACGCCGACCGGCCAGCCCTTCCACGTCCGGGCCGGTCAGCCGTACCCGCACCAGCAGGCCGCGCAGCAGTCGCACCCCGGGCAGCAGGGTGCGGCAGGGCGCGGTCCGCTGCGGCCGCCGGTGGTTCCGGCGCAGGCCGGACCGGGGGCGGGGACCGGACGTCCGCCGCGCACCGCGGAGCACGCGGCGGCGGAGGACGGTCTCCCGCAGCCGGGGGTCCGCGGTCAGGGCCAGGGGCACCGGAGCGCGGCCGAGCGGCCCGCGGACGAGCCGGGTGCGGCCGGGCGCGGTCACGGCGCGCCCTCGGGACGGATGCCGGCCCCGGCCGGGCAGCCGGGCTCCGGGCCGGGTGAGCTCCGCGGTCGCCAGGCCCGGGCTCCGCAGGTCCGCGGCCAGGCGGCCGGCCGGCCCTCGGCCGAGGGCGCCCGGGCGGCGCGCGAGGTCCGGGCCGGACGGGACGGCCATGCGGTCCGGGCCGGCCGGGAGGGCGAGCACCCGGACGGCCCCGGTACGCACGACGGGCCGGAGGATCACCAGGCCGAGGCACCCCGCTCGGCTCCACCGGTCCCCGCGGCGCGTGATCGCGCCGTAGGGTGAGTTGTGTGAATGACCGTTTGGTATGGATCGACTGTGAAATGACCGGCCTCGACCTCGACCGGGACGCCCTGGTCGAGGTCGCGGTGCTGGTGACGGACTCCGAGCTGAACATCCTCGGCGAGGGCGTGGACGTCATCATCCGGCCGCCGGCGGAGGCGCTGGCGAACATGCCCGAGGTGGTGCGCGAGATGCACACCGCCTCCGGGCTGCTGGAGGAGCTGGAGCAGGGCGTGACCCTGGCCGAGGCCGAGGAGCGGGTGCTCGCCTATGTGCGCGAGCACGTACCGGAGGCGGGGAGGACCCCGCTCTGCGGCAACTCGGTGGCCACCGACCGCGGCTTCCTGGCCCGGGACATGCCGGCTCTGGAGAAGCACCTGCACTACCGGATCGTGGACGTCTCCTCGATCAAGGAGCTGGCCCGCCGCTGGTACCCGAAGGCGTACTACAACAGCCCGCCGAAGGGCGGCAACCACCGGGCGCTCGCCGACATCCGGGAGAGCATCGACGAACTGCGGTACTACCGCGAGGCGGTGTTCGTCCCGCAGCCCGGCCCGGACGCCGACACGGCGCGGGCGATCGCCGGGAAGTACCGGTCCCCGGCGAGCTGAACCCGGGGCCGCCGGTCCGGGCCGCTCCCGGAACGGCCCGGCGGAACCCCGCTGCAGGGTCGGAGAAGGTGCCCGCGTCGGCCGGATCGAAACCCTGGCGCGAGCACCCTCTCGGATCCTGTAGAGTTCTTCCTGTCGGAACGGGAACGCGAGAGCGCGAACGGACCGGACAGATGGTGGGTGTAGCTCAGTTGGTAGAGCACCTGGTTGTGGTCCAGGTGGCCGCGGGTTCGAGTCCCGTCACTCACCCCAGAGCCTGAGGGGCCGATCTCTTCAAGAGATCGGCCCCTCAGGCGTTTTCGCATTCCCTCAGCTGTGCACGGCCTCAGTTGCACGCCCCCCACCCGGATGTGCGCTCCCTCACACGTGCCCGCCTCGTCGACTTTCCGGCCGACCCCCTGCCGCCAGAAGCTACCGGCTAGTAACATCGTCGCCATGACCACACCCACGATCGGCAAGCTGCTCGACGACACCGTGCCGATGGCGCACACCCTCAACCTGGACTACCTGGAGACCACCCCGGAGCGGGCCGTGCTCCGCCTGCCGGACCAGCCCGCGTACCACAACCACGTCGGCGGCCCGCACGCCGGCGCGATGTTCACGCTGGCCGAGTCCGCCAGTGGCTGCATCGTGCTCGCCGCCTTCGGCGACCAGCTGTCCCGGGCCGTGCCGCTCGCCGTGAACGCCGAGATCGCGTACAAGAAGCTCGCCATGGGCGACGTCACCGCCACCGCCGTGCTCGGCCGCCCGGCCGCCGAGATCGTCGCCGAGCTGGACGCCGGCGGCCGCCCCGAGTTCCCGGTCACCGTCGAGATCACCCGCGCCGACGGCGCCGTCACCGGCGTGATGACGGTCACCTGGACCCTGCGCCCCAACTCCTGACCACCACCCGGCCGTTGGCCCCGGGAGCGCCGGCCCCGGGGCCACCCGCGCGATGACCGTCCGTGACGGTGGGCGTGACCTCACCACCCGGCCGCTCGTTCTCGATTCACGTGCGAGCCAATCACGCGACCAAGCCCCAGGAACCCGCCCCTCGCGGCGGCGCCGGTGCCCGCCGCGGGATCGCCCGGTGGCTGCCCCGCCCCCGGGTCGTCGCCGCCGCAGGAGCCCTGCTCACGCAGCTCTGGGGAGTCGGCGCCCCCGGGGCGTACGCGGCCGCCGCCGACCCACCGCCGGACCCGGCCCGGCCCGCCGTCCGGCGCGCGCTGCACGGCGCCCCGGCACTCGACCGGCCGGTGCTCGACGGACCCGCCCTCGACGGGCAGTCAGCCGAACGTCCCGTCGGGTCCGGACCCTCGGCCGGCAGACCGTCGGCGGGCGGCCTGCCGGACCGCTCCCCCGGGGCCGCCGGGGAACCGGCCGGCAACGGCCCGACCGACGGGACCACCGGAGCGGTCGGCGTGGTCGGCGGCACCCTCCAGGAACGCATCCGGGCCGGCGGCCTTCCCCTGCCCGGCCAACGGGCGGCCGTCCCCGACGCCTTCGCGCTCGCATCCGGCCTCCTCGACACCCTCCCCGCCCAGGCCCGGCCCGACGACCCCCGCGCCTCCCGCGAGGGCGGACCCGCCGGCCTGTCCTCCGCCGCCCGCCGCCGACCCGACGGCACCCTTCCCGCCGTTCCCCGGCAGCGCCAGGCCGCGGAGGGAGCGCTGGTCCAGGAGGCGACGGCCACAACCGTCGACCAGGCAGGACCCCCCGCCGAGTCCGACCGGCCGGCGGACTCCACGGCCCCCGCCGGAGCCGGCCTCGGCCGGACGCCCGCGGCGGTGGCCATCGCCGACACCGCCACGGCGGCCACCTCCCATGACGGCTCCGCCACCGCGACCGCCGTCCTCGCCCCCATCGCCGCCGGGCTGCTGCTCACCGGGGCGGCCATGTGGAAGCACCGCGGGCTGCCACGCGGGCACTGAACTCGAACTCCCGGCGTCCGCCCGGAGAACGAGCGGGCCGACGCCGGGGTACGCGCATCGCGAGGCACGGGCGGGGGCACCGCCCGGCCGAAGACCGAAGGCCCGGGACTCGGTGCCGCTCCGGCAGCGAACGGTCCCGGGTCGGTCGAGCCGCGGCGTCGGGCTGCGCGCGTCCTGGGGCCGCCGAGGCGCCTCCCGCCGCCGGGCGCGGGCCGGGACAATGGCAGCGGCAGCGGCAGCCCGCCTATGGCGCGGCCAGGTCCAGGACCAGCAGCGGGAGTTCGCGTCCCGGGATCGAGCCGGACGGGACGCTGCCGATCCGGGTGGCACCCATCGCGAGGTAGAACGGCTCGGCGTTCGGGTCGGAGTCGATGATGAGCCGGCGCAGGCCGAGCTCCACGGCCAGGCCCCGGGCCTGCTCGAACAGCGCGCGGCCGACGCCTCGGCCGATCGACTCCGGCTCGACGAACAGCTGGTCCAGCGACCCGGTCGGCGGGGCGCCGGAGAGCGAGACGAACCCCAGCACCCGCCCGCCGTGCTCGGCCACCACCGTGGCCGACCGCTCGATCACGCCGGCGTCCACGGTCAGCTCCGCCCGGCAGGCGGCCATGAACGCCTCGTCGTAGCCCCAGTACGCCTTGGACCGCAGGGCGATGCCGGTGAGCAGCGCGGCCTCGTCCGGCCGGGCCGGTCTGATCTCCATGGCGCCCCCTCGGGTCGGTGGCCGGACGGCAGCGCCATTGTCGGCCGCGATCCGGTCGTCCGCCAACGGTTTTGCGGCGGGCGGCACGGCGCTGCCGGGGTTCACCGCTGGACGCGCCGGACCGCGGCCGTCAGCGGAACACCCCCGGCGGCGGTTCCGGGGACGGGGCCGCCGTGGCGTCCGTCGCCGGAACGGCTCCGGCCGCGAAGTCGGTGAGGGCGCGGCCGTGTTCGACCCGGGCGTGGGCGGAGTCCGAGGCGGCGCGGCGGGTGAGGTCGGCGACCGGGAGGGGGGTGTGGGCGGCGGCCAGGACGAGGTTGCCGAAGCGCTTGCCGCGCAGCACGGCGGGGTCGGCGATCAGGCACAGCTCGGGGAAGACCGCGCCGAGGGTGGCGACCTGGGAGCGGGCGAAGGGCAGGGCGCCGCCGTCGGCGATGTTGGCGGCGTACCAGCCGCCGGGGGCGAGGGCCCGGGCGGCGAGGGTGGTGAACTCGACGGTGGTGCAGTGGGCGGGGGTGCGGGCCCCGGAGAAGACGTCGGTGATCACCAGGTCGACGCTGTCCTCGGGAGTGCGTTCCAGCACGCTGCGGGCGTCCGCGCCGCGCACCTTGATCTGCCAGCCGCGGTCCAGGGGGAGTTCGGCGCGGACGAGTTCGGTGAGCGCGGTGTCGATCTCGGCGACCTGCTGGCGGGAGCGCGGCCGGGTCGCGGCGGTGTAGCGGGCCAGGGTGAGGGCGCCGCCGCCGAGGTGCAGGACGGTGAGCGGGCGGCCGGGCGGGGCCACCAGGTCGATCAGGTGGCCGAGCCGGCGCTGGTACTCGAAGCCGAGGTGGGTGGGGTCGGCGAGGTCGACCAGGGACTGCGGGGCGCCGTCGATCAGCAGCGACCAGGCGGCGGGGCGGTCGCGGTCGGGGCGCAGTTCGGCGAGGCCGGAGCCGACGGGGCGGCTGAGCGGGCCCTGGGCGTGGGTGCGTCCGTCCGGTCCGGTGGTGGCCGCCGGTTCCGGGCCGCGCGCGGCTCTGCTGCTTCGTCCCATACCGGCCATTATCGCCGTCGGGGTGGAACACCCACAGGTCAGGGGCGTGCCCCGGGGACCCGGCCGGAGGTTGGGGGCCCGGCGGGATCCGCGCGGCACGCCCGCTAGAACGGGCCGAGGCCGCCTGCGGTGAGCGTGCAGGCGGCCTCGCAGAGGGCGGAGCGGAGCACCCAGGCGTCGGTGGGGCGGGCGGTGCGGCCGGCGCCGGAGGGCGGGATCACCCAGCGCGGGTCGGTGGTGGCGGGCACGAGCGCGCCCGCGGTACAGGAGCTGCCGGGCAGGTGCCAGGTCTCCCAGGTGCCGGCCGGGACGAGGAAGGAGACGGTGCTGCCGTTGCGGCTCTGCAGGACGGCTCCGCAGGCGCGGCGCAGTCTCAGGATGTCGACGGCTTCCAGGCCGTGCCGCAGGGCGACGGTCACGGTGTCGCAGGCGGTGACGGAGGTCCCCTCGTCGGGGGTCGTGCGCTCGCGCCGGCGGCCGCCGCAGGGGGTGCGGCCGCCCTCGACCGGTCCCCGGCCGGAGTGCCGGTCGTCGGCGGGTTCGGGGAGCAGGGCGGGAGCCGCGCCGGCGAGCACTCCCCCGCGGACGGGTCGGTACTGCGGCAGTCCGGTGGCCATCATGGGCTCTCCTGTACCTCGTCGGTCCGGAAGCACAGCCGTTGGGCGGGGCCGCCGGGCTGGGACGGGCCGGGGCGACGGCATGGGCTTTTTCCGCGTACCAGGACAACGCGGGGCCAGCGCCGCAGGCCACGGGGCGCATTACAGCAAGGCATGGCATTTCATGGCGGATACCCAGCAACATCGCCCCTTTTGCCCTGTATTGACATTGAATGTCCAGCCAACCGAATGTGGCCGCTCGGTGACTCCGAGTACTCTCGGCGCCATGGCAGCCACCCCACCGGCCGAGCCGAACCGACCGTCCCCCAACCCCGTGATGCGCGCACTGCGCGGCGACCGTTCACCCGGCGAGTTCGCCACGGCCGTCCGCAGGGCCGCCCGCGAGATCGGCGAGCACGTGTCCTGCGACGCCCGCTACGTCGGACGGGTCGAATCCGGTGAGATCCGCTGCCCCAACTACGCCTACGAGCGGGTGTTCCGGCACATGTGGCCGGACCGCACGCTCACCGACCTCGGCTTCGCCCCCCGGACCTCCGTCCGCCGCCGCCCGGTGGCCGGATCCGGCGGGTGGAGCGAACCGCCTCCGCTCCACCCGACGTTCCCGCCCCCGCCCGCCCCGCGCTCACCACTCTCCACTCAACTCCCGTACGCTGCCTCGCCGTACGCGGATCCAGCCGCTCCGGACGGGCCCCCGTGGCCGAGTCCCGGGACGGCGCCCCGGGGGCTCGATGGATCGCCCTATCTCGACGAGGAGAACGACGACGTGCGTCGCCGTACGTTCCTGGCCGGCGGCACCACCGCGCTGGCCGCCGTGATCGGCATCGACCGACCCGCATCGGCCGCCGGCCGGCAGGCCGGTGCCGACGGCGCCTCCGGTGCGCTCACCGGCCGAGGCGCCTTCCCCGGTGCGGAGTTCACCGCACCGTCGCTACTCGGCGGCGAACCGCTGGTGCCCGGCCGCCCCGGGCCGGTGGCGCCGTCGCGCCGGGTCGGCGCCGCCGAGGTGTTCGGCGTCGAACAGGCCGTCCGGGAGATCCGGCTGGCCGACGACGCGCACGGCGCCGACGCCCTGTACGAGCTCGCCGGGCGGTCGCTGCGCAACGCCTACGTGTTGCTCAACGAGTGCGAGTACAGCGCCGAGACGGAGCGCCGACTCCAGGCCGGGGCGGGTGAACTCGCCATCTCCGTCGGCTGGTTGGCCCATGACTCGAACCGTCTCGCGGACGCCCGCTCGTTCTACTCCGAGGCGCTCGCCACCGCCCGGATGGCCGGGGACTCCGGCCTGGAGGCGCACGTCTTCTGCAACAGCGCCTTCCTCGCCCGGGACGCCGGCCGCCCGCGCGAGGCGCTGCGCGCCGCCCAGGCCGGGCAGGTCGCCGCCCGGGAGCTGGACTCCGAGCGGCTGCTCGCCCTGCTGACCATGCGCGAGGCCGGTGCCTGGGCCCTGCTCCAGGACCGCGCCTCCTGCGAGCGCGCCCTCGGCCGGGCGTACGCCCTGTTCGACCGGGGCCCCGGTGCGCGGGACCCGGAGTGGATGTCCTTCTTCGGCGAGGCCGAGATCGCCGGGCTCCAGTCGCAGTGCTGGTCGGCGCTCGGCGACTGGGACCGCGCCAGCGAGCAGGCCGTGCTGGCGATAACGCTCCAGGAGCCGCACTTCGTCCGCAACCGGGTGCTGTACACCGCCGAGCTGGCCCACGACCGGCTCGGCCGCGGGGACCTGGCGGGCGCGGCGCACCACGGCTCGGCCGCCGTCGCGCTGTTCGACGCCGTCGGTTCGGCCCGGATCCGGAGCATGCTCGCGGACACCGCGGGACGGCTGCGCCGGCACGTCGCGGTGCCCGAGGTGCGCCGGTTCCTGACCGATTACGACCGGGCGGCGGCCGCGTAGGACCCGCACAGGGCCCGCACAGGGCCCGGGCAGGCCCCGGGCAGGCCGG
>NZ_JBIVVI010000101.1:0-12933 GCF_044757675.1 Kitasatospora sp. NPDC091257 | reverse complement strand
CGTAACCTGGGGGTGTGACGACTCCCTGGCCCGCCGAGGCGACGTTCTCCCGCGGGGAGCGGGTGGCGCTGACCACCCCGGACCCGCCGCGCCCCGAACTCGGCCACCTCGGCGGCGAGATCCTCGGCACCCGGGGCGTGGTCCTCGCATGCGTCGTCGAGGCCGATGACCGCGACGGTGGCCACGTCGGGCCCGTGTACCAGGTCGAGACGGAGGACGGCAGCCCTTGGCGGCTGCGGCCGGAGTTCCTGGAGTCCCTCGACCGCCGGTGACGCTCCCTCGGGTCGGTCCCCGTCCCGTCGGGGGCGTGGGGAGTCAGGGGCGCGGGTGATCGCTCGGACCGTCCGGCGCCCGCCAGGGCTCCGGGCGAGGGGCGGGCCGTCAGGAGCGGGAAGTCGGCCGGGCCGACTTCCCACTCCGCCACCGCTCAGTCCTTGGGCGCGAGCGCGGTCAGCGGCGGGGCGGCCCGGCTCTCCCAGGCCTGATCCAGCGCCCGGGTGAACGTCTCCGCGGGCTGAGCGCCCGAGACGCCCAGCCGCCGGTCCAGGACGAAGAACGGCACGCCCGTCGCGCCCATGGCGCTCGCCGTGGCCTCGTCCTCGCGCACCGCCTCCGCGTACGCCTCCGGGTCGGCCAGGACGGCCGCGGCCGCCTCGCCGTCCAGCCCCGCCCCGACCGCCAGCTCGACCAGCCGGCCCGCGTCGAAGGCCGACTGCTCCTCGGCGAAGTTCGCCCGGTACAGCGCGTCCAGCAGCTGACCCTGCCGGCCCTGCTCGTCGGCGAAGTGCAGCAGCCGGTGCATGTCGAAGGAGTTCGCGGCGTCCCGCCCCTCGCGCAGGTAGGGCAGGCCCTCGGCGTGCGCGTTCTCGGCGATCCGGGCCTCCGCCGCCTCGGCCTGCTCCAGGCTCATCCCGTACTTGGCGGCGAGCAGCGGCAGCACCGGGTGGGCCTCCTGCGGTGCGCGCGGATCCAGCTCGAAGGAGCGGTGGACGACCTCCACCTCCTCGCGGTGCGGGAACGCCGCCAGTGCCTGCTCGAACCGGGCCTTGCCGATGTAGCACCACGGGCAGTTGATGTCGCTCCAGATCTCCACGCGCACGGCGCACTCCCTCCAGCCTTGCGCGGACCTCCCGCGCCAACGCCTGACGGAACGCCTTCGGGCACCTGAATATTTCACTCACTAAAACATCGGGGCGAGCCAGTCGGCGGCCTCCCGCCTCAGCGCCGGTCCCACGCCTCGCGCTGGGCGGACACCGTGGGGATGGCGGCGACGGCCTCGGCGTAGCGGCCGTGCCTGCTCAGGATCTCGGCAACCGCTCGGTAGGCCCCGTACTCGGTGGACGACCGGAGCAGGTCGAGGGCCTCGTCCGTCCGGCCGTCCAGATCCAGCAGCCAGGCCACCGTGGTGTCCCACTGGCCGGGCTCCCGCTCGCTCAGGGCCCGCGCCTGCGCGATGCCCTCGGCGTAGCGCCCGGCCTTCCCGAGCAGGCGCAACCGGGTGTGGCTCAGCACATCGGAATGCGCGTCGATGTACGCGGTGTCGAGGCCGTCCAGGAGTTCCAGCGCCCGTTCCGGGCGGCTCGCCCCGATCAGCAGTTCGATCACCTCATGGAGGAGGTTCCCCTCGTCGTGCTCGTACGTGGGCCGTCCGACGTCGACGGCCTCGTCGAGGCGTCCCCGGCGGGCCAGGAAGGCCATGAGGCGCCGACGGGCGTGCCGGCCGTCCGCTTCGAGGGCCTCGTGCAGGACGGCTTCGGCCTCCCGGACCCGCCCCTGCTCCTCCAGCACCGCCGCGCACTGGGTCCGGGCGAGCTGCGCGTGCTCGCCGGTGGCCAGCTTGCGCAGCTGCTCGATCCGGCCCTGGCCGGCGAGGAGTTCCGCGTACAGCCAGGCCACCTGCGGGATGACGGGCACGACCGGGCCCAGCATCCGGATCGCCTCGTCCGCCCGACCCATGCGTTCCAGGACCCGGGTGTACAGCACCAGCACCTCCGACGGCTGGTGTCGGCACCCGCGCCGGCCCCCGGCCGCCGAGCAGCGGCAGTCCGCCGTGCCGCCCCGGGCCTGCTCGTCGCAGGGGGCGAGCAGCTCCAGGACGCGGGCGTCCCGGTTCCCCCCGTCGGTCAGATCGACCAGGGACTCCAGGATCCAGGGCTCGCCGAGGTGGGGGGTGAGCACGTCGATGGCCTCGTCCACCCGTCCGGCCAGCACCAGCGCTTCGGCGAACCACCGGCACTCGAACGCCGACTCCAGGCCGGCCGCCGCGTCCGGGCGTACCAGCGCCAGCCCCTCCTCGATCCGGCCCTGCCGGATCGTGATCTCCGCGGACTTCCGCACGGCGAACGGCCAGCCGACCGCGACGAACGGCTCCAGGACCGTCAGGGCCCGCTCGAACTCCCCCACCGCGCACAGCTCACGGACCGCCACCTCGGCGCAGAACCACTCACCGCGGTCCACGGCGGTCTTTATCAGGAGCTCCAACTGCCCGTGTCCGGCGAAGTGTTCCGCCATGCGAACGTCGATGCCGCCGTCGAACTGCCGCTGCCACGCGAGATCGTCGAGATTCACCAGGGCAGGCTATGCGATGACGTCGGGTTCCGGCAGTGGATCGCCCCGGATCCTCGGCCGGGGCGCAACCGGCACCCCGTTCAGGCGGTGTCGGCCTGCCCTGACATCATCGGCGGATGTCCGAAACCTTCGTTGACCTGGGATTCGTCACGGCGCCCTCCGGGGTGGTGGTGCTGGCCATGGCCAGCTGGATCGACGAGTGGCCGAGGGTGGGCGAGCCGCTGTCGGTGCGGGCCGCGGCGGCGGCGCGGGCGGGTGGCGGGCACCTCCAGGAGTGGGAGTACGAGGCGGTCGCCGTCCCGGCCGCCGCCGACCGGCCGCTGGCGGTGCGGGCCACCACCGCGCCGTCGGTGTTCGACGAGGAGCCGACGATCGCGACCCTGGAGGTCGAGCTCGGCCTGCCCTGGCCCGCGGGCGCGGACCCGGCGGTGCCGGTGCTGCTCGGGGACCTGCCGGTCGACCGGGGCGGCATGGCGGTCGGCGACGCCGTGGGGCTGGACGCGTGGACGGGGCTGGAGCACGAACCGGCCGACGGACTCGCCGACCTCTCCTACTGGGGCCGGTACGGGAAGGACGCGCACGAGCGGTTCGGCGGCGAGCAGCTCCCCCCGCACGGCGGCGACGAGGGGCCGTACGGGTGGCTCGACCTCCCGGTCGCGGAGGCGGTCGCGCTGGAGGCCGAGATCAGCACCTGGCAGGGCGGCCTGCGCGGCAGGGGAGTGGCCACCATGGTGGAGAAGCACGTCGACTACCTCCGCTTCCGGCGGGCCGGCCTGCACCATCCGCTGCACGTGGGCGCGATCGAGGTCGGCGGCTGCCGGGTGCTCGGGATCGACTGGGACCCGGGCGACCACGCGGTCCGGCACCACGGCGGGCGGGACTGGGGCCAGGCCTTCCCGGTCACCCTCGAAGCCGACGGGGCCGGCGGCACGGTGCTGCGCTGGACCATCCCGCCCTACGAGGAGAACGAGGACGACTGACCGGGAGCCGCCGGCGAGCCCGCCGTCGGGTCCCAGAGCCCGGCGGCCTCGCCGCGCGCCAGGTGGTCGGCGTAGACGGCGGTCTTCCAGGCGATCAGCGAGCGGCACTCCTCCAGCTCCCGGATCCGCTCGTCGACCCGTTGCCGGTGGGCGTCCAGTAGCCGCAGCCGTTCGGCCTCGTTGCCCGGGCCCTGCCGCACCAGGTCGGCGAAGCGGCGGAGGTCGGCGAGCGGCATGCCGGACTCGCGCAGCCTGATGCAGATCTCCAGCCACTGCACGTCGAGCACGGCGTACCGCCGGCGTCCGCCCGCCGTGCGCCGCACCGGGCCGACCAACAGGCCCTCGCGCTCGTAGAAGCGCAGGGCGTGCACGCTGAGCCCGGTGCGCTCGGCCACTTCGCCGATGCTGAGTTCCGTCATGGCGTCAGAGCATAGGAGCGGCGAGGCCCGCGGGGCTTGATCTAGACCGCGCTCCACTTCCTACCGTCGTCGCCATGACCACCACCAACAAGGCCGTCGTCGACCAGCAGCCGACCGGCTCGCCCTTCTCCGCCGCCAGCACCGCCGAGGACGTCCTGGCGGGCCTCGACCTCTCCGGCCGCACCACCGTCGTGACCGGCGGCTACTCCGGCCTCGGCCTGGAGACCACCCGGGCGCTGACCGCCGCCGGGGCCACCGTGATCGTCCCGGCCCGCCGCCCGGACGTCGCCCGTGCCGCCCTCGCCGGAACCGGCGGCCGGGTCGTCCCCATGGACCTCGCCGACCCCGTGAGCGTCCGTGCCGCCGCCGGGCTGATCCGCGAGGCCACGGACCGCCTCGACCTGCTGCTGGCCGTCGCCGGCGTCATGGCCACCCCCGAGCGGCGCGTGGGGCCGGGCTGGGAGGGGCAGTTCGCCACCAACCACCTGGGGCACTTCCTCCTCGTCTGCGAGCTGTACCCGCTGCTGGCCGCCGCCCCGGACGGCGCGCGCGTCGTCGTCAACAGCTCCGCCGGGCACGCCCTGACCGACATCCGCCGGCACGACCCGCACTTCCGCACCGGCTACGACAAGTGGCTGGCGTACGGCCAGTCCAAGACCGCCAACGCCCTGTTCGCCGTGCACCTCGACGCGCTCGGCAGGGGCGACGGCGTCCGGGCGTTCGCGCTCCACCCCGGGAAGATCATCACCGGGCTCCAGCGGGAGATGACCCGGCGGGAGCAGGTCGAGCGCGGCTGGGTGGACGACCGGGGAAACGTGATCGGCGCGGACTTCAAGTCCCCTTCCCAGGGCGCGGCCACCGGCCTGTGGGCGGCCACCTCCCCACTGCTCGACGGCCGCGGCGGGCTCTACCTGGAGGACTGCGAGGTGGCCCGCGTCAGCGGCCCGGACACCCCGATGGACGACGGCGGCGTCCGCCCGTACGCCCTCGACCCGGACGGGGCGGCCCGCCTTTGGGAACTCTCGCTGGCCGCGACCGGCGCCACCCCGGTGCCGCGCTGACAGGGTCGCGACTGGCGCGTCCAGCGGTGCGGCCGCCGGCCGTCGCCCGCCCGCGTCCGGCGGGGGCGGCAGCGACAAGGAGCGGGAAGTCGGCCCGGCCGACTTCCCGCTCCGCGACGGCCCGGAGGCGTCAGGCGGTCAGCTCGGGGCTCCACGTGACGCCCATGTTCCCGCCCCAGGTGACGATGAGCCGAGTCTGGTGGACGTGGCCCGGGGTGGGGTTGGGACACCGCGCACCGAGCGGCCGAAGCGCCCGTCAGCAGGAGATGTTGCCGCCGCCGGCGTCGGTGCCCAGCACGTCGACGAACTGCTTGTAGAGGTTGATCCGATCGTTGCGCTGGTCCGGGTTCTTGCCGTCGCACTCCAGCGCGCCGTTGATGGTGCGGATGGTCTCGCCGAAGCCCTTGTTGTTGACGACGGCGTCGTGCGCGGTCATCCGCCCGGCGCCGCTCTGGGTGTTCCAGAACCAGAGGGCGGTCTTCCAGGACGTCGCCGGGTTCTTCTCGACCTGGTACGGGTCGTGCAGCAGGTCGATGTGCAGGGCGTCGCCGGCCGCCTTGTAGTTGAAGTTCCAGCTCAGCTGGAGCGGCCCGCGCCCGTAGTACGCGGACTGCCCGGCCGGACAGCCGTACGACTGCGAACTGTCGCAGTAGTGCGGGTAGTTGGCGGTGTTCTGTTCGACGACGTACCGCAGGCCGCCGGTCTCGTGGCTGACGTTGGCCAGGAAGGCGGCCGCTTCGCGCTTGCGGGTGGCGGTGTCGCCGGTGGTGGTGAACCCGGGGAAGGCGCCCAGGGCGTCGGTGAGGCCCTGGTAGCTGTAGAAGGAGTTCCGGTTCGGGAACATCTTGTTGAACTGGGCCTCGCTGACCACGAAGGACCCGGCGGCGGAGGCCGGGGCGGTCTGGCCGGCGACGGCGAGGGTGCTCAGCACGGCGACGGAGGCCGCCAGGGACAGGGTGCGCGAGAGCTTCATCGATCTCCTCGATTCCGGTAGCGGGACTGGCATTTCGCGTGCGAAGAGCCTTCGTCATCCTCACGGTCGGAAAACGTCAAATATGGCCATCAGAGGTCTAAACCACTCGTACGGGTCGTATCCGGTCCGGTCGCTGGACGCCGCCCGTCGGCGGGGGCCCACCGGGCTGTCGGTCGCACCGGATAGCCTCCTTCCGAGCGGGACGGCACCACCGGGGGAACGGGGAGCAGGGGCGAATGAGCGGGCACACCGACGACACGGGCGACGAGCGCCTGGCCGCCGAGGGCGAGGTCGCCCTCGCCCGGCTGGCGATCGACTCCGGCGACCTGGCCCACGCCGCCGACCACCTCGGCGACGCGATCCTCGCCGACCCCCAGCTGCCCGAACTGCACGAGGCACTGGCCGAGTTGTGCGCGGCGGCGGGCGGACCGGCCGCGGCCCGCGCGCTGTTCCCGCTGGACGGCCAGGTGTACCTCGGCACGGTGGCCTGCCGGGCCCACGTGGAGGCCGCCGCCGGGGACTGGGACACCGCCGTCGGCCTGCTCGCCTCCGCCGTCCAGCACGAGCCGGCCCGCCCCTGGGCGCACGCCGCCTGGCTCGCCCGCGAGGACCTGCCCGGCCTGGTCGACCCGGACGCCGTCGCCCAGGCGGTGGCCCGCGCCACCGGCGCGCTGCCCGACCCGCTCCCGGCCGAACCGGCCGAAGCCGTACGGCCGTTCCACGACTTCGTGCGGGCCGTCCTGGCCCGGCACGAGGACCACGTGCCGCTGCTGGCGATGGCCTCCGGCCTGACCCGCCGGCTCGGCGACACCGACCGCGCCGTCGAACTCGCCGATCGGGCCCACCGGTTGGCCCCCGGCTACCTGACCGCCGTGATGCTCGGCAACGCCCTGCGCTCGGCCGGCCGGCCGGAACGGGCGCTCGCCGTCTGGGAGGCCGAGCTGGCCCGGGTCGCGCCGGACCGCGACGATTCCAGCAGCTACCTCGCCGTCGACGTCGCCGAGCTGTACGGCGCCCTCGGGCGCCCCGCCGAAGGCCTGCCCTGGCTCGACCGGGTGCTCGCCGCCGAGCCCGACCACCCCAAGGCGGGCCCGGCCCGGTACGGGCTGCGCCACGCCCTCGACGGCGACCCGGCCCACCTGCTCGGCCTGGCCGACCACCACCGCTCCCACCCCGAGCACGAGTACGCCCAGGAACTGCTGGAACGGCTGAGCCACCGGGAGCCCTGGCTCGGCCTGGTCTCCGGCGCCACCGAGGCCACCGTCAACGTGCTGCACCAGGTGCTCGCCGCCCCCGACACCGGCCGCGACACCGAGATCGACTGCACGACCTCCACCGTGGAGCCGCCCAGCTCGGTGCTGGCCGTCCGGCTCGCGCTGCCGCGCTCCACCGTCGGCTACCGGGCCGTCGGCGAGCCCGACCCCCGGCTGCCGCTGACCGAACCCACCACCCGGATCTGGGCCTGGGACGGCACCGACCCGCGCCCGGCCGTCGCCCCGCCCGCGCCGCGCAGCGCCGAACTCGTCCGCGCCACCGCCGAGATCTTCTGGCCGACCGTCCCCGCCGCCTACGACCACGCCGTCCGGCTGGCCGGACTGCCGCTGGACGACCTGCTCGGCGTCCTGGTCCACCCGCCCGTGCCGCGCGAGGACGAACTCGGCCGCGCCCTGCTCGCCCACCAGCCCGAACTCTGGGTGCGGGCCGTCCAGGTCTTCGCCTGCCTCGGCATCGCCCACCACCGAACCGACCAGCCCTGGGCCGGCTCCGAGCGCCGCCGGGTGCTGCGCGACCTGCTGCTCGGGCCGGAGGACTGGGTGGTCGAGGCGGCCGGCTTCGCGCTGGTCGCGATCGGCTGGACCCAGCCGCAGACCCGGGCCGACGTCGCCGCCCTGCTCCAGCAGCGGCTGCACCACGGCGCCCGGGCCCGCCGCACCCGGGCGGTGACGATCCTCCGCTCGCTGTCCGCGCTGGTGCTCGCCGCGCCCTGGACGTCCGACGAGGACCGCGCGCTCGCCCGGCACCTGATGGAGCAGGAGGACGCCGCCGACGCGGGGGCGGAGGCCGCACCGGAGGCGGCGGACCAGGCCGAGGCGGCGGAGCACCCGGGGACCGGGGAGCACCCGGAGGCGGCGGAGCGGTCGGAGGCCGAGCGGGCCGCCGGGGAGGAGCCCCGCCCCGGCCGCCTGCGCCGCCTCTTCGGCCGGGGCTGAGGCGCCAGGTCTGAGGCGAGGTCTGAGGCCGGGGCCGGCCCTAACCCATCCCCGGCAGCGGTTCCTGGTCGACGTCGAACCGCGCGACCCGCTCCGCCGGGTCCCGGCACTCCGGTCCCAGCCGCAGCATCCGCGACTCGGGGTCGTGCAGCGGCCGGTGGCAGCGGCGGCAGGTCACCCGCGGGCGGAGGGTCTGCGCGGTGTCCGTCCCGGGAAGCGGCTCGGGGCCGGACGCGCCGGACGCGCGGGTCGGACCGGTCGCGCCGGGCAGGCCGGACGCGCCGGGCAGGCCGGTCGAGCCGGGAGGGTTGGTCGGGCTGGTCATGCTGAGACGGTAGCCGCCCACGCCGTCAAGGCCCCTGCCGGTGCGTGAAACGATGGCCCCATGGCGAGCGACCGCAGCAGCGCAGGAGACCCGGCACGCACCCTCGCCCTGCTCTGGGGGCTCACCGCCGAGGAGAAGCCCGGCCGGCGCGGGCCCCGACAGGCGCGCTCGACCGGTGAGATCGCCACCACCGCGATCGCCCTCGCCGACGCCGAAGGAGCGGACGCCGTCACCATGCGCCGGGTCGCGCAGGAGCTGGGGCTCTCCCCGATGGCGCTCTACACCTACGTGCCCGGCAAGGCCGAGCTGCTCGACCTGATGCTGGACACCGTCTACGCCACGATGCCCCGCAGCACCCCCGCCGACGAGGGCTGGCGCTCCCGGGTCACCGCCGTCGCGGACGACAACCGGGCGCTGCACCGCGCCCACCCGTGGGTCGCCGCCGTCTCCACCAGCCGTCCGCCGCTGGGGCCCGGCCTGATGGCCAAGTACGAGTACGAGCTGCGTGCCTTCGAGGGCACCGGGCTCTCCGACGTCGACCTGGACGCCGCGCTGACCCACCTGCTCGGCTTCGTCCAGACCTGCGCCCGGATGGCCGCCGACGAGCGCGCCGCCCGGCAGGACAGCGCGATGACCGACGCGCAGTGGTGGGCGGCCAACGCCGGGCTGCTCGCCCGGGTCTTCGACCCCGAGCGCTATCCGGTCGCCGCCCGGGTGGGTGCCGCGGCCGGTGCGGCGCACGGCGGCGCGTACAGCCCGGACCACGCCTACGCCTTCGGTCTGGCCCGGGTCCTGGACGGGCTCGACGCCCTCATCGCGGGGCGGTAGCCCGCCCGTCGTACTCCTGGCGGGCCGTCTCGACCTCCGGTACCCGCCGCTCCGACCAGTGCGCCAGCGCCGCGACCAGCTCCGCCGCCTCCCGCCCCAGCGGGGTGAGGCTGTAGTCGACCCGGGGCGGGATCACCGGGTGCGCCTCGCGCAGCACGAAGCCGTCCCGCTCCAGCGTCTGGAGGGTCTGGGCGAGCATCTTCTCGCTGACCCCGGTGACCTTGCGGCGCAGTTCGCTGAACCGGTAGCCGCGCTCGTTCAGCGCGCCCAGCACCAGCACGCCCCAGCGGCTGGTGACGTGCTCCAGCACGCCCCGGGACGGGCACATCCGGTCGAAGACGTCGGCGGGGGGCAGCCCGCCGGCCTTCAGCTCGCTTACCTTCATGTCAGTACCCTACTTTGAAGTGCGTACTTTCGAAAGGTTAGTGCCACCCCTAGGGTGAGTTTCGAGGCCAGAACCCCGTAGCAACCCCTGAGGAGCACGCCATGTACGTCGTCACCGGTGCCACCGGCCAGCTCGGCCGTCTCGTCGTCGAGGGCCTGCTGGCCGAGGTCCCCGCGAGCGAGGTGGCCGTCGCCGTCCGCTCCGCCGAGAAGGCCGCCGACCTGGCCGCCCGCGGCGTGACCGTCCGGGTGGTCGACTACGACAAGCCGGAGACCCTGGCCGGCGCCTTCGCCGAGGGCGACCGGGTGCTGCTGATCTCGGGCAGCGAGGTCGGCCGCCGGATCCCGCAGCACCGGGCCGTGGTGGAGGCCGCCAAGGCCGCCGGCGTCGCGCTGCTCGCCTACACCAGCATCCCGGGGGCGGCCACCTTCCGGCTGGCCGACGAGCACAAGGCGACCGAGGAGCTGATCCTCGCCTCCGGCCTGCCGCACGCCTTCCTGCGCAACGGCTGGTACACCGAGAACTACCTGGGCGACGCGGCCGGCACGGTGGCGCGCGGCGTGGTGCTCGGCAGTGCCGGGCAGGGCCGGGTCGCCACCGCCCCGCGCGCGGACTACGCGGCCGCGGCGGTCGCCGTCCTGGTCGGCGAGGGGCACCGGGGCGAGGTGTACGAGCTGAGCGGCGACGCCGCCTGGAGCCTGCCCGAGCTGGCCGCCGAGCTGGCGAAGGCCTCCGGCCGGCCGGTCGGGCACCGGGACGTCACCCCGGCCGAGCACCTGGACGCGCTGGTCGGCGCGGGCCTGCCGCAGGGCTTCGCCGAGGCCCTGGTGGACGTGGACGCGGGCATCGCGCGCGGCGAGCTGGCCGGCACTCCGGGCGACCTGGCCCGGCTGATCGGCCGTCCGACCGTCCCGCTGGCCGAGTCCGTCCGCGCGGCCCTGAACTCCTGAGGCACGGCGGCCCGGGCCCGGAGCGGCGGCGCCGTCCGGCCCGCAAGCAATGTCATGACCAAAATCCGGAAACGGAGATGACAGCCTGCCCTCCCGCCCGCTACCGTCGCCTCGACACACGCGCGCGGGAAGGCACTCGGCCATGGCGGGAACAGACCAGCAGGACTACGGCCGGGGCCTCTGGTCCGGCGTCGCCGCCTACGGCATCTGGGGGCTCTTCCCGCTGTTCTGGCCGCTGCTGGAACCGGGTGCCGCCGACGACATCCTGGCCAACCGGATGGTCTGGTCCCTGGTCGCGGTCGTCCTGCTGCTGATCGCCCAGAGGCACTGGGGCTGGATACGCCCGCTGCTGCGCCAGCCCCGCCGGCTCGCCATGCTGGCCGGCGCGGCCGCCGTGATCTCGGTCAACTGGGGCGTCTACATCTGGGCCGTCAACGCCGGGCACGTGGTCGAGACCAGCCTCGGCTACTTCATCAACCCCCTGGTCACCATCGGCTTCGGCGTCCTGGTGCTCAAGGAGCGGCTGCGCACCGCGCAGTGGACGGCGGTGGGCATCGGCGCCGCCGCCGTCGCGGTGCTGGCCGTCGCGTACGGGCAACTGCCCTGGATCGCGCTCACCCTGGCGCTCTCCTTCGCGACCTACGGCCTGCTGAAGAAGCAGGTCGGGCTGAGCGGGCTGGAGAGCCTGGCCGCCGAGAGCGCCTTCATGTTCCCGTTCGCCCTCGGCTACCTGGTCTACCTGGAGGTCAGCGGGCGCGGCACCTTCGGGCACACGGTGGCCGGCTCGTACGGCTGGGGGCACTCCGGGCTGCTGATGCTCAGCGGGGTGATCACCGCGATCCCGCTGCTGCTCTTCGGCGCGGCCGCCGTCCGGGTGCCGCTGACCGTGCTCGGGCTGCTGCAGTACCTGGCGCCGGTGTTCCAGTTCCTGATCGGCGTCGCGGTGTTCCACGAGTCCATGCCGCCCGCCCGCTGGGCCGGCTTCGGCCTGGTCTGGGCCGCGCTCGCGCTGCTGACCTGGGACGCGCTGCGCCAGGTGCGGGCCGACCGCGCGGTGCGGGCCGCGGCACGGCCGCAGCCCGCACCCGCCGAGGCGGCCGTCACACGCTGATGTCCCGGCTGGTGAAGCGGGACCAGGCCGCCGAGCCGAACACGGCGACGTAGGCGGCCTGGAGGCCGAGGTCCTTCAGCACGCCGTCCCAGTACATCGGCGCCCGCAGCAGGTCCGCGAAGCTCAGCCAGTAGTGGGAGAACAGGAACGGGCTGACGGCGTGCAGCTGCGGGAAGACGTCCAGGATCTGGACGGTGACCACCAGCCCGACGGTGGCGGCCATCGCCGCGATGCCGCTGCCGGTGAGGGTGGAGACGAACAGCCCGATCGCCACCAGCCCGGCCAGCGAGGCCGCGACCACCAGGGCCACCAGCAGCGCGCGCAGCAGCGCGTCGCCGAGGCCGATGGTGTCCCCGGAGAGCAGCGTGACCCGGCCGAGCGGGAAGAGCGCGGCGCCCGCGGCCAGCGCCGTCACCGCGACCGTCGCCGTGGCGGCCGCGCAGAACACCAGCCCGGCGGTGAACTTGGCGGCCAGCAGCCTGGTCCGCCCCGCCGGGGCGACCAGCAGGTAGCGCAGCGTCCCGGCGGCCGCCTCGCCCGCCACCGAGTCCCCGGCGACCACGCCGACCGTCATCGGCAGGAAGACCGGCAGCGCCACCGCGAGCGCGGTGAAGACCAGGAAGAGCCCGTTCTGCGTGGTCTGCGCGATGAAGCTCGGACCGCCGCCGCCCTCGTGCGGACTGTCCGTGTTGAGCTTGACCACCACCCCGATCAGGACCGGCAGTGCCGCCAGGATGCCCAGCAGCACCGTGGTGCGCATCCGGCGGAAGGTCAGGTGCAGCTCGCTGCGGAACAGCGCCAGGAACCCGGCCGCGGTCTGCGGCCGGCGGCCGGTGCCGATCGGCGGCGCCCCGGCCCGCGACAGCGCCTCAGCCCGCGACATCGAAGCCCTCCCCGGTCAGCGCCACGAAGGCGTCCTCCAACGTGCCCCGCTCCAGCCCGAAGCCGTGCACCCGCACCCCGGCCTCGACCAGCGCCGCGCACAGCCTGGGCAGCGCCTCCTCGCCCAGGACGCCCGGCTCGCCGTCCACCCGGTCCTCGCCCGGCACCAGGGCGGTGACCCGGTGGGCCGCCAGCACCTCCGCGGCCCGCGCCACGTCCGGGGTCCGGACCACCAGCCGGC
>NZ_JBIVVI010000100.1:0-12990 GCF_044757675.1 Kitasatospora sp. NPDC091257 | reverse complement strand
GGGGCCTGGTCAACCCCGGCGTCCCGGTGGGGTGATCACCGGCCGGTCGGTCACACGTCCCCGAGCGGCACGTTCGGGTCGGCCAGCGCCTTGGTGTCCACCACCCGTCCCGAGCGCACCAGTTCGCGGATCGGGTCGGTGACGTCCCAGACGTTGACGTTCATCCCCGCGAGCACCCGGCCGCCGGACAGCCAGAACGCGATGAACTCGCGGGTGGCCGGGTCCCCGCGGAACACCACCCGGTCGTAGCCGTCCGGCTCGACGTAGCCGACGTACTCGGCGCCGAGGTCGTACTGGTCCGTGAAGAAGTAGGGAACGCGGTCGTAGACGGCGTCCTCCTGCCCGATCAGGGCACGGGCGGCGGTCTGCGGCTGGTTGAGCGCGTTGGCCCAGTGCTCGACCCGGATGTGCCGCTCGAACAGCGGGTGGTAGGCGTTGGCGACGTCGCCGGCCGCGTAGACGTCCGGGTCGGAGGTGCGCAGGTGCCGGTCGGTCCTGACGCCGTTGTCGACCTCCAGCCCGGCCGCCTCGGCGAGGCCGGTGGCGGGGGAGATGCCGATGCCGACCACCACCGCGTCGGCGGCCACCGTCGTGCCGTCCGCGAGCCGCACGCCGTTCACCGTGCCGCCCTCGCCGGTCAGTTCGGCCACCTTGACGCCGAGGCGCAGGTCCACGCCGTGCTCCCGGTGCAGGTCGGCGAAGACCTGGGCGACCTCCCGGCCGAGCACCCGCAGCAGCGGCAGTTCGAGCGCCTCCAGCACCGTCACCTCGGCGCCCGCCTCCCGGGCCGCGGCCGCCACCTCCAGCCCGATCCAGCCCGCGCCGATCACCGCGATCCGGGCCCCCGGCCGCAGCGCCGCCTTGATCCGGTCGCTGTCCTCGACCCGGCGAAGGTAGAGCACCCCGTCCTGGTCCGCGCCGGGCACCGGCAGCCGGCGCGGCACCGAGCCGGTGGTCAGCAGCAGCTTGGCGTACTCCACCCGGCCGTCGTCGGCGAGTGTCACGGTGTGCCCGGCCGGGTCGATCGAGACCACCGCCGTGCCCAGGCGCAGCGTGACGTCGTGCTCCGCGTACCACTGCGGCGGGTGGACGTAGATCTTCTCCCGGGGCGTCTTCCCCAGCAGGTAGCCCTTGGACAGCGGCGGCCGCTCGTACGGGCGCTCGTGCTCGTCGCCGATCAGGACGATGCCGCCCCGGTACCCGGCCTCGCGCAGCGCCTCGGCCGCCTTCGCGCCGCCCAGGGACGCCCCGACGATGACGACCGGGCGCTGCCGCCCGCCGTCCGCTCCGGTGGTCCCGGTGTCCGTGCCCGCCATGTGCGACTCCTCGTTCTCCGGCCGTGATCGGGGTCAGCCTGCCGCCGTGCGGGTGGTCTGTCGAGACCGCGCCTGGCGCGCCGCGCCGCGCTCGCCCGTACGAGTGAATGGGACCCCCGGGTGGGCCTCAGCCGGTCATCGCCTCCCTGACCAGTGCGGTGTCGGTGAACTGCTCGAAGCGCACGATCCGGCCGCCGCGCACGGTGAAGCGGTGGGCGATCCGGACCGCGAGCGGTTTTCCGGTGGTCTTGTGGACCGCCGTGTAGCGGCCCAGCACCACCACGGTCTCGCCGTCCACCACGTAGGTGTCGTCGTGGGCCGTCCAGTCGTCCCACTCGGCGGCCAGCCGCTCCATCACATGGGCGGTGACGCCCTTCGGGGTGCGGTAGGTGCCGGCCAGCGGGAAGCCGGCCATCTCGGTCCACTCCACGTCGTCGGCCAGGGTGGCGCGCAGCGCGGCCAGGTCGCCCCGGGCGGACGCCAGGTACTGGCGGCGCACCACGTCGGCGGGGGCGGACGACTCGGCGAAGGAGGAGACGTCCCGGGGGATCTCGATCATCGTCCGCTCACCCCCAGGCCATCTCGCCCATGGCGACCTTGGTGCCGATGTCCACCGCGATCCGCAGCCCCAGCTTCGGGAAGCGCCGCTCCAGCGACTCCTTGGCGGAGGCCGCGTCCGGGGCCCGGCCGATCTCGGTCTCGAAGGCGCGCAGGTAGGCGCGGGTGTGGTCGACGGCGTTCAGGTCGGTGGGCGCGCCGGCGACCCGGTGGCCGGCCGCCACCCAGGTCGGGTGGAGCGCCTCGATGCCGTCCAGCAGGTCGATCCAGGCGGCCCGTTGGGCGGAGGTCGGGGTGTCCGCCGTCCACACGTGCAGGCCCTCGAAGAGCAGCACCCCGCCCAGCACGGCGCGGTGGTGGTGCTGCCAGAGGTAGTGCCGGTCCGGCAGGTGGAAGTCGGCGCCGCGCAGCTCGAAGCGGTGGCCCTCGAAGACCAGCTCGTCCCCGTGCAGCACCTCGGGCCGCACCAGCCGGGTGGGCAGCTCCGGGCCCAGGTGCGCCCAGGCGCGCAGCTTGGCCTCGTACGTCTCCTGGATGTGTTCGACGGTGGAGGCGGTGGCCAGGAAGCGGGCCTGCGGGAAGGCGTCCTGGACCTCCTGGGCGCCGAAGTAGAAGTCCGGGTCGCCGTGGCTGACGAAGACGGTGGTCAGCCGCTTGCCGCTCGCCCCGATCCGTTCCACCAGGCGGCGCCCGTCCGAACGGGTGAACCCGGCGTCCACCAGCAGGGCGTCGTCCGGGCCGGTGACCAGGACGGAGGTCTTGTTGAGCGAGCTGTCGGGGGTGTCGACGATCTCGAAGTCGAGTGCGCTCATGCGCCCACCCCGCTCCGCTCGGCGGGCGCTTCGCGCAACGCGCAGCGCTCGATGGTCCGCTCACTGCGTTCGCTCACGTTCGGTGTCCTTCCTCGGGCCGGGCACGCCTCGCCGTCAGCATCGGCGGTCCGCGGCCCGTCCGCATCCGGAGCCGGAACACCTACTGGCGGCTCCAGAGCGTGAGGTCGCTGCTGGTGGCCACCGCGAGGGTCCGGCCGGTCGGGGAGAAGCCGGCCGCGCGGAAGGCGGACCGGTCGGAGTCGAGGACCAGCCACCAGCTCTCGCCGTGCTCGCCCTGCCACGGCCCGCGGCCGCTGGCGAGCAGCACCCGGTGGTGCGGCCACTCCGGGGCGACCACCTCGATGTGCCAGCCGCCCTCGGCGGCCGTGTGGAGCCCGCCGCCCCACGTCCCCGCCACCGGGATGCGCACGTCCGCGACCTGGCCGAGGCCGGGGCAGGAGAGGTCCAGGCCGTCCGGGTCCTCGGCGGGCTCGTGGTCGCGGGCCAGCTTGAGGCCGGTCACCGCGTCGAACAGGCCGTGGCCGCCGTGCGAGACCGTCAGCACCAGGTCGTGCCCGCTCTCGGGGTGGACGGCGAAGCCGATGCCGATCAGCCCGCCGACCGCGATCAGCCCCCGGCCGACCGGCCGACCGGCCGCCACGGCTCCGGCGGGGCGGTCACCCCGGCGGCCATGATCCGGTCGCGGAGGTGCTGCTGGTGCGGGGTCAGGGCCATGCAGCCGATCATCCCACCGGGGCGTTCCCGCCGCGCCGGCCCGTCGGCGCGGCGCTCCTCCGGTCCTCCTCCGGCGCTCCCACCGGTCAGTGGGCCGGACCCAGCCGCAGCACCGCCAGCGCCCCCAGCGCGGTGGCCGCGGCCAGCGGCACCCACAGCTCCCCGGAACCGCCCGCCAGCAGCGCCGTCAGCACGGCCGGGGCCGCCGCCCGGCCCACCCCCGCCGACAGCTCCCAGCGCGCCAGCGCCCGCCCCAGCAGGTGCGGCGGGGCGACGGACGCCACCAGCGCCGTGCCCGAGCCGGTGTAGAGGATCTCGCCCAGCGTGTACAGCACCGAGACCGCCGCGATGCCCACCGACCCCGGCACGCCGCCCAGCGAACCGACCGCCCAGAAGCCCAGGTACGACACCGCCAGCAGCGCCCCCGAGGCGGCGAGCACGACGTGCCGCGGACGGTCCGCCAGCCGCAGCACCAGCGCCAGCTGCAGGGCGATCACCAGCACCGTGTTGCCGACGAAGACGCCCGAGGACCAGGCCGGCGAGGCGTGCAGCCGCAGCACCAGCAGCGCGGGCAGCGCCACCTCCAGCACGTCGAAGCAGAACGCGTACGGCAGGTTGGCGACACTCAGCAGGGTGATCCGGCGCAGCGGCTCCGCCCGCTCCGGCGCGTCCGCCGGCCGGTCCTGGCGCGGAGCCCGCACCCGCAGCGAGCCCACCAGGACGGCCGCGCCCAGGCAGGCCGCGCCCGTCACCCCGGCCAGCAGCCGGATCGCGCCCGCCCCGCCGCTCACCGCCAGCGTGGCCAGCAGCGCGCCCGCACCCAGCCCGGCGTTGCGCAGCGACCGCCCGGCGGCCAGCGCGGCGTCCCGCAGCCGGCCCTCGGTCAGGGTGCTCACCACCGCCGCGTGGGTCGTCGGCCAGGACTGGCTGCCCACCCCGAACAGCACCGCCGCCGCCGTGAACCCCGGCAGGCCGTCCGCGAGCAGCAGCGTCAGCGCGCCCGCCGCCCGCAGCAGCAGGGTGGCGGCGGCGGGCAGCGTCCGGGCGCCGCGGTCGATCCACCGGCCGGTCAGCGGCACCACCAGCAGGCCCGCCACCATCCCGGCCGAGAGCGCCAGCCCGGCCGCACCCGCGCCCAGGTGCAGCATGCCGACGCCGTACAGCAGCAGGAACGGCCGCAGCAGGCCGCCGCCCACCGCGTCCACCGCCAGCGCGACGGCGTACCGGGGCCCGCCGGCCGCGGTCAGCAGGCCCAGCAGCGCGGACGGGCTCCGGCGGCCCGGGCCGGCCGGCGGGGCGGGCGGCCCGCCGCGGCGGTCGGCGGCGTGGTCGTGGACGGACTTCTCCCGGATCAGGCTCATGGCCGGTACCGTCCGCCCGGGTCGGACCGCGGGGCACGCGGATTGACGCTTCCCGTCAATCCGCGGGAGCCCGGTCGACGGCGGGTGGCAGGATCCCCGGTGTGAGTGTGACCATCGACATCACGGGCCTGCCCGACGAGCGCCTGCTCTTCACGCCCTCCCCGCTCGGCGAGCTGAACGCCATGCTGCACGTGCTCGCCGAGCCCGCGCACCACCCCGCGCTGCAGGGCTGGGCCGGCTGCACCGCCACCGTGATCCCGCCCGAGCTGTCCGAGCGGCTGCTGGAGGCCGACTTCCTCTGGCGCTCCTCGCGCGCCGACTTCCTCGTGCCCGGCCTGCCCGGCGCCACCCTCGCCGAGGAGCTCGACGCCGTCGACCGGATCGACGACGAGCTGTACGTCGCCGCCGCCCTCATCACCACCTGCGGCTCCTCCCGGCTCACCCGGCGGATGGGCTCCCCGCTCACCGACCCGGAGGCCAACGAGCGGGCCCGGGAGCTCGCCCTCGCCCGCGGCCCCCGGCAGGCCGCCTTCGCCGACCGGCTGCTCGCCGACCCGCCGGCCGTCCGGGGCCTGGTGCGGCGGTTGCTGGAGGACTGCCGGTCCGCGTTCTTCGCCGACGCCTGGCAGCGCGTCCTGCCCGACCTCGCCGCCGACGCCCGGCGCAAGGCCGACCTGCTCGCCCGCCGCGGCCTCGCCGAGGCGCTCGCCGACGTCTCGCCCTCCGTCTCCCTCGACCAGGGCGGGGACGGGCGGCGCCGGATCGTCATCGACAAGCTCCAGGACAACACCACCAGCGGCACCGACGCCGGGGGCGTCACCTTCATCCCCACCGCCTTCGGGCGCCCGCACCTCCTGGTGGTGCACGCGCGCGGCCGGCGGCCCGTCCTCCAGTACCCCGTCGCCGAGGCGGGCCTGCCCGAGCCCGTCTCGCTCGCCCTCGTCCAGCAGCGCCTGGAGGCGCTCGCCCACCCCGTGCGGCTGCGCCTCGCCCGCACCATGGCCCGCGGCCCGCACACCACCGGCGAACTGGCCTCGGCCTGGCAGCTCAGCGCGCCCGAGGTGTCCCGGCACCTGGCGGTCCTGCGCAGGGCCGGGCTGCTCACCACCAGGCGGCGCGGGCGGTACATGCTCTACGAGCTGGACCTGGCGGGCAGCGCCCGGCTCGGCTCGGACTTCCTGGAGGCGGTGCTGCGGTGAGCGGAGGCGCCGAGGGGGGAGGAGGCGCCGAGGTGGGAGGAGCAGCCGCGGAACGAGGAAGCGCCGCGGTGGGCGGGAACAGTCCGCGCACCCGGCGCGTTCGTCCGGTCATGATCGACGACGCCACTCCCGAGATTCTCCGCTACGCCGCCTTCGCCACCCGCCCCGAGGGCGGCAACCCGGCCGGCGTGGTGCTCGACGCCACCGGACTGACCGACGAGCGGATGCTCGCCGTCGCCGCCGAGGTCGGGTACTCCGAGACCGCCTTCCTGACCGCCGGCCCGGCCGAAGGCACCTACCGGGTGCGGTACTTCAGCCCGCTCGCCGAGGTGCCGTTCTGCGGGCACGCGACGGTCGGCTCCGCCGTCGCCCTCGCCGAGCACACCGGCCCCGGACGGTACGTCTTCGCGACCGCGGCCGGGGACGTCCCGGTCGAGGTCGAGCGCGGGGCCGACGGGCTGCTGCGCGCCACCCTCACCAGTGTCGAGCCGAAGGTCGAGGAGGTGCCGGCGGCCGACGTGGCGCAGGCGCTCGCCCTGCTCGGCTGGTCCGCCGACGACCTCGACCCGGTCCTGCCGCCCCGCGTCGCCTACGCGGGCGCCCGGCACCTCGTCCTGCCGGTCGCCACCCGCGAGCGGCTGGCCCGGCTCGACTACGACTTCGACGGCCTCGCCGCGTACATGCGCGCCCGCGACCTGGTCACCCTGCAGCTCGCCTGGCGGGAGGCCCCCGAGGTCTTCCACGTCCGCGCCCCGTTCCCGGTCGGCGGCGTGGTCGAGGACCCGGCCACCGGCGCCGCCGCTGCCGCCTTCGGCGCGTACCTGCGGGAGCTCGGCGCGGTGACGGCCCCGGCGGTGCTGACGCTCCACCAGGGCGAGGACCTGGGCCGCCCGGGCGTCCTGCGGGTCGAGCTGCGGGCGGAGGACACCCGGGTACGGGTCTCCGGCACGGCCGTGGCGATCGGCTAGCGATTCCGGGCCTCAGGACGGCGGGGGCTGGAGCAGGACCTGCTCGCCCTCGCCCCGGGGCTCCTCGAAGCCGATGAAGTAGCGGTCGAACAGTTCCGCGCTCACGGTGACGGAGTTGGCGCCGCGCTGTTCGTTGCGGACCGCCAGGCGGCGCTCCAGCGTCGCCCGGTCGGCCTTGAGGTGGACCAGCTCCCAGCGGCAGCCGTGCCTTTCCACCAGCGCCTTGTAGGTGTCCCGGGCGGCGCGGCTGCGGAAGGTGTAGTCCACCACCACGTCGCGCCCGTCGCGCATCAACTCGACCAGCTCCACCAGCTGTTCACGCCGGATCTCGTCCTTGAGCCGGTCGAACTCCTCCTGCGGCAGGACCAGCCCGGCGTCGCACCGCCCGAGCCGCTCCCACACTCCCTCGTCGATCGACAGCCGCGCGTAGCCCTGCTGGACGAGGCCCATCGCAAACGTGGTCTTGCCCGCTCCGGGCAGACCGCACATCAGCACCACCGTGCTGGATCGCCGTGTCACCGGCCCAGGTTAGCCCCGCAACGGCCGGTGGGCCGCCGTATCCCGTGCGGAGAGGGCCGTCGCCGGGCGAAGTCCCTCGTGTCCGACCGGGAGCAGGCCCGGGCGGCGGCACGCGAACGGGCCCGGGCGGCGGTGCTCCGGCCGGTGCGGGCGGCGGTGTTCCGGCCGGTGCGGGCGGAAAACCGTTGGCACGGGCCCGCCCCGGTGGGCGAAGCTGCTCCGATGCAGCGAGCGAGCAACCGGACCGTGACGGTCGATCTCACCTACGGCGACGAGTACTTCGGGCAGCTGGGGCCCTTCGAGGTGGAGCTCGGCTGGTGGTCCTCCGTGGACGAGGTGGTCGCGCGGGCGGCGGCGTCGGCCGGGGTGCCGGTGCTGGTGGCGCGGCTGGTCGACGGGCGGAGCGAGGAGCCGGGCCACGGCGGGCGGGTGCGCTACCACGCCGAGGCGAGCGAGCGGCCGAGGGCGCTCGACTCCCGGCCCCCGGAAGCCGGGACGGCCGCGCTGCTCGGCCCCGCCGAGCGCCGCGCCGCCTGGGCCACGCCGGAAGGGCTGCGGTCGGCGCTGGACTGGGCGGAGGCGGAACTCGCCGCCGTCGGTCGCCCGGCGGCCGGGCCCGCCCGGCAGATCCGGACCTGGAACCTCTCCGGCCTCTTCCGCCTCCCCACCGCGACCGGAGTGGACGCCTGGCTGAAGACCACGACGCCGGCGTTCAACGCCCACGAGGGCGAGGTCATCGCGCTGCTCGGCGGCGTCGACCGCACGCTCGTCCCGACCGTCCTCGCCGCCGACCCCTCCGGTGGGCGGCTGCTGCTCGACCACGTCCCCGGCGAGGACTGCTGGAACCCCTCCGCCGGGACCGTCGCCGACGTCGTCCCCCGGCTCGTCGCCGCGCAGGCCGCGCTCGCCGGCCGTCCGGACGACCTGGCCGCACTGCGCGACCGCACCCCGCGCGCCCTGGCGGCCCAGCTGACGGCCCTGCTGGACCGGCTCGCGGAGGAGACCGACCTGACGCCCGAGGAGCTGGACCGCCTGGCCGGCTTCGCCGCCGACCTGCCCGGGCTGCTGGACCGACTCGCCGCCTGCGGCCTGCCGGAGACCCTGCTGCACGGCGACTTCCACCCCGGCAACTGGCGTTCCGACGGCGGGAGCACGGTGGTCGTCGACTACGCCGACTCCTGCCTCGGCCATCCGGCCCTGGACGGGCTGCGCCCCCGCGCCTACCTCGGCCCGGAGGCCTGGCAGCACCACGCCGCGGTCTGGGCGGAGGCCTGGCGGCGCCACGCCCCCGGCTCGGACCCGCGCCGGGCCCTCGAACTCGCCGAGCCGCTCTACCACTTGTCCTACGCGCTGCGCTACCAGGAGTTCCTGGACCACATCGAGCCGAGCGAACGCCCGTACCACGAGGGCGACCCGGCCGCCGAGCTGCGCGCCGTGCTGGCCTGCGGCCCGGTCGCCGGGCGGAGGTAGCCGGCCGGGGTGCGACGGCCGACGCCGGCGCCCGGGCCCTCGGAACCGCCGGTGGTGCCCGTCGCGGTCGCGGCGGGCACCACCGGGCGCGTTCACTCGGCGGGGGCGATCCGGTAGCCGCCGCGCGCCGAGTGGAGGCTGAGCGCCTCGACCGGGCAGAAGTCCACCGCCTCGGTCAGCCCGTCCGTCGGCTCCGCGCCGCCGTCCGCGTACTCGGCCAGCGGTGCGGCCAGCCCGTCGGAGCCGAGGACCAGCGAGTCGGGGGCGCTGAGGGCGCACATCCCGGAGCCGATGCAGCGGTCGCGGTCGACCCGGACGACCACCGGCTCGGTGTCCGCACGGCCCGTCACCACTCCACCCGCAGGGAGTTCGGGCTGCGGGTGAGCAGGCCGCGCCGCCAGTCGATCCGGCCGACCGGGTCGGCCAGCCGCAGGGCGGGCAGCCGGCGGGCCAGCCGGTGCAGGGCGAGTTCCAGCTCCATCCGGGCCAGCCAGGCGCCCAGGCAGTGGTGCGGCCCGGCGCCGAAGGTGAGCATGGGGGCGGCCAGCGGGGAGAACAGCTCGGTGCGCAGGTCCCCGGTGAAGGCCTCCGGGTCGTGGTTGGCGGCGTTCGCGTCGGCGGCGACCACGCTGCCGGCCGGGATGACCACACCGCCGATCTCGACGTCCTCGACGGTGCGGCGCATCAGTCCGGGCATGTGCTCCTGGCGGTCGCCGAGCGGGACGGCGCGCAGCAGCTGCTCGGTCGCGGCGGCGGCGCTGGCCTCGTCGGAGGAGAGCCGCCGCCAGGCGTCGCGGCCGTCCTGGAGCAGGTAGACCAGGGCGTTGCCGAGGCTGGTCATGGTGGTCTCGTGGCCGGCCACGACCAGGCCGATGACCAGGACGACCAGCTGGCCCTCGGTGATCGAGCCGTCCTCGGCGGCGGCCGCGAGCAGCCCGCTGACCAGGTCCTCGCCGGGGGCGGCCCGGCGTTCGGCGATCACCTCGGCGCCGAAGGCGGCGAACTCGGTCATCGCGGTGACGATCGCCTCGGCGCTGTGGGCGGTGGTGGAGAGCGCGTGGTCGCTCCAGTGCGCGAGCCGCTTGCTGTCCAGGTTGTCCAGGCCCATCAGCCGGCTGATCACGGCGACGGGCAGCGGGCGGGAGTAGCCGGCGATGATGTCGGCGGGGGAGCCGTGGTCGATCAGCTCGTCGATCAGCGACTCGACCACCGAGGCCACCCAGGGCCGCCAGCGTTCGATCGCGCGCGGGGTGAAGGCCCGCTGCACGGTGCGGCGCAGCCGCTGGTGGTCGGTGCCGTCGATGTTCAGCATGCTCTGCGGGTCGTCGAGGATGTTCGGCGTGACCGTGATCGGCGGGGCGTCCGGCGCGTAGAGCGGGGCGCGGCCCAGTCGCGGGTCGGTCAGCACCTGGCGCACGTCGGCGTGCCGGCTGACCAGCCAGACCGGCGTGCCGGTGGGCAGCGCGGCGAGGCGGGGCGGGCCGGGTTCGAGTTGGCGCATGCAGTGCAGCGGGGGGAGCGGGGCGGTGCCGGCGCTGGTCGCACTGTTCTCGGTGGACATCCGTACTCCAGACTCCAGGGCGGTGGGCCGCGGGACGCGACCCGACGGGGGGTGAATCCGGGGATCGTGCGGGGGACGGGTGATGCGGCCGGCTGGCGGCTCGACACGGGCCGGGGTTCGGTCGGGCTCCTACGGGGTGTGGCGCGAAATGTGCGCGGGTGCACGGTCGGTGCGCACCCGGCGCGGTCGGTGCGCGGTCGCGCGCCGACGGGTGGGGCGGGTGTGCTGAGCGTGGTCGCGTGGACCGTCTCAGCTACGACCGTACGTGGGTGGCGGGGCGCCCGTCTGCGGCACTTCCAGCCAACGCCGGTGCTTTCCGGGCACTTCGGGGCGTGCTGACAGGCGCTCGGCGACGCCCGTGCGCCCCTGTCGACAGGGCCGCGCCGGGCGGTCCCCGGGCGCTCGGCGGATACCCGGGCGGCACATGCCGCGGGGAGGGTCCGTGAGCCGGCGCGGCGGTGTCGGACACGCCGTCGGCAGGTCCGGTGAGCCGTATCACACCACGTCACGTCGGATCGCCCGGGACGCTCCGCCGGTGACCGGCCGGGCGGGCGATACGCTTCGTGGGCAGTTCGTCTTGCAGTCGTGTTGTCGCAGGTCACGCCGGTGCAGAGCCGCACCGGCAGACGGAGGTGGAATCGGATGCCCCAGCAGGTCAAGGCAGTCATCGCGCGCGCCAAGGGCGCGCCCGTGGAGGTGACCACGATCGTGGTGCCGGACCCTGGCCCGGGCGAGGCGGTGGTCCGGATCCAGGCGTGCGGCGTCTGCCACACCGACCTCCACTACCGGGAGGGCGGCATCAACGACGAGTTCCCGTTCCTGCTCGGCCACGAGGCCGCGGGCATCGTGGAGTCGGTCGGCGAGGGCGTCACCGAGGTCGGGCCCGGTGACTTCGTGGTCCTCAACTGGCGTGCGGTGTGCGGCCAGTGCCGCGCGTGCAAGCGGGGCCGCTCGCAGTACTGCTTCAACACCCACAACGCGAAGCAGCGGATGACGCTCCTGGACGGCACCGAGCTGTCTCCGGCCCTGGGCATCGGCGCGTTCGCCGAGAAGACCCTGGTCGCGGCCGGCCAGTGCACCAAGGTGGACCCGGCGGCCGACCCGGCCGTCGCGGGCCTGCTGGGCTGCGGCGTGATGGCGGGCCTCGGTGCCGCGATCAACACCGGCAACGTGGGCCGGGGCGACTCGGTCGCGGTGATCGGCTGCGGCGGCGTCGGCGGCGCGGCCGTGATGGGCTCCCGGCTGGCGGGCGCGGCGAAGATCATCGCGGTGGACATCGACGACCGCAAGCTGGAGACCGCCCGCGGGCTGGGCGCCACCCACACCGTCAACTCCCGCACCACCGACCCGGTCGAGGCGATCCGCGAACTGACCGGCGGCAACGGCGCGGACGTGGTGGTCGAGGCGGTCGGCCGGCCGGAGACCTACAAGCAGGCCTTCTACGCCCGGGACCTGGCCGGCACCGTCGTCCTGGTCGGCGTGCCGACCCCGGAGATGACGCTGGAGCTCCCGCTGCTCGACGTCTTCGGCCGCGGCGGCGCGCTGAAGTCCTCCTGGTACGGCGACTGCCTGCCCTCGCGGGACTTCCCGATGCTGATCGACCTCTACCTCCAGGGCCGCCTGGACCTCGGCGCCTTCGTCACCGAGACCATCGGGCTCGACGCCGTGGAGCAGGCCTTCGAGCGCATGCACCAGGGCGACGTCCTGCGTTCGGTGGTGGTCCTGTGACCTCGGCCCGCATCGACCGGCTGGTGACCGCCGGGACCTTCGAGCTCGACGGCGGCAGCTGGGAGGTGGAGAACAACGTCTGGATCGTCGGGAACGACGAGGAGGCGGTGGTGATCGACGCCGCGCACGACGCCGAGGCCATCGAGGCCGCGCTCGGCGGGCGCCGGCTGCTGGCGATCGTCTCCACCCACGCGCACAACGACCACATCGACGCGGCCCCGGCGCTCGCCGACCGCACCGGTGCGCCGATCCTGCTGCACCCGGACGACCTTCCGCTGTGGAAGCTCACCCACCCCGAGCGGCTGCCGGACGGCGAACTGGCCGACGGCGGGCGGATCGAGGTGGCCGGCACCGAGCTGACCGTGCTGCACACCCCGGGGCACGCGCCGGGCGCGGTCTGCCTGTACGCGCCCGGGCTGGGCACCGTCTTCACCGGCGACACCCTGTTCCACGGGGGGCCGGGAGCCACCGGCCGGTCGTTCTCGCACTTCCCGACGATCGTCGACTCGATCCGCGAGCGGCTGCTGACGCTCCCGGCCGAGACCGTGGTGCGCACCGGCCACGGCGACCCGACCACCATCGGCGCCGAGGCCCCGGCCCTGCCGGAGTGGATCGCGCGCGGGCACTGACGCCCCGCCCGTACGCCCCCGGGGAACGCCCGTTCCCCGGGGGCCGTACCATCGCGGTCTCGGTGGAGGCGTCCTCGGAGAGGTCGTAGCGGGCCAGCTCCGTGTTGTCGGCCTGGTTCACCACACGGATGAAC
>NZ_JBIVVI010000099.1:0-13049 GCF_044757675.1 Kitasatospora sp. NPDC091257 | reverse complement strand
CGGGCGACGGCCCCCCCGACCACTGCCGAGGACTCCTCCCGGCCACTTCGGCCCGGGGAGCGGAACGGAACGGCCCGCCAGGCACCGGAAGGTGCGGGCGGGCCGTCGTCGTGTGCGGGCCGGGCCGGGCAGCGGGGCGACCGCCGGACGCACCCCCACGGCCGAACAGCGTGCACCCCCGCTGTCGGAACCGGCCCGGGCTGCGATAGGACGGAGCGCGAACGAACCCCGCGTCACCCGTCCGTAAGGAGAACCATGCCCGGCCCGACCGTCGGCCCCACCGACGACACGTCGACCGCTGCCGCTCCCGCACCCGCCACCACTCCCGACCCCGCGTCCCTTGCCGCCCCGGCCCCGGCCCCCGCCACCGCCACCGGCCAGGCCCGGCCCGGCTGGGCCGTGATCGCCGCCCTCGGCGGGATCGCCGCGCTCGGCCCGCTCACCACCGACCTCTACCTCCCGGGCCTGCCCGCGATCGCCGACGACCTGGTCGCCCAGCCGGCCGCCGTCCAGCTCACCCTGACCTTCTCGATGCTCGGGGTCGCGGCCGGTCAGCTGCTCTTCGGGCCGCTCAGCGACCGCTACGGGCGCCGTCGGCCGCTGCTCGCGGGGCTCGTCCTCTACACCCTGGCCAGCGTGGCGTGCGTGTTCGCGCCGAACCTGACGGTGCTGATCGTCGGCCGCTTCGTCCAGGGCGCGGCCGGCTCCGCCGGGCTGGTGATCGGGCGCGCCGTCTCCCGGGACCGCTTCCAGGGCGTCGCACTGCTGCGCTTCCTCGCCTCGATCGCCCTGATCTCCGGGCTGGCGCCGATCCTCGCCCCGATCATCGGTGCGCAGCTGATGCGGTTCACGTCGTGGCGCGGCACCTTCGGCGTGCTCACGGCCCTCGGACTGCTGCTCACCCTGGTCTCGTTCGGTGTGCTGCGCGAGACGCTGCCGCCGGAGACCCGGGACCGCGGCGGGGTCGGTGCGGCCCTGCGGACGATGGGGAGGCTGCTGCGCAACCTGCCGTTCCTCGGGCTGGCGCTGACCAGCTCCCTCGCCTTCGGGGCGCTCTTCGGCTACATCAGCGGGTCGTCGACGGTCCTCCAGGACGTGTACCAGGTCTCGCCGCAGACCTACAGCCTGCTGTTCGGGCTGAACTCGTTCTCGATCGTGGTGATGACCCAGGTGAACGGACGGGTGCTGGCGCCGCGCTTCACCCAGCGGGCGCTGATGCTGGGCAGCCTCGCGGCGGCGGTCGCCGCCGGGGCGGCGCTGGTGCTGCTGACGACGGTGTGGGACTTCGGGCTGGCCGGGTTCTGCCCGCCGCTGTTCGTGATGATGGGCAGCCTCGGGGTACTGCTGCCGAACACCGCCGCCCAGGCGCTCGGCCTGGTCGAGCCGCAGGTGGCGGGCACGGCGTCGGCGCTGCTGGGGACGGGCAACTTCCTGTGCGGTGCGGTGGTCGCACCGCTGAGCAGCCTCGGCGGTCGGCCGTCCGCCGTGCTGCTGGCGCTGGTGGTCCTGGTCTGCGGGGTGCTGGCGACGGTGGCGTACCTGGCGCTGTGCCGGCCGGAGCGGATGCGGGCGGCGGGCGGCTGACGGGCGAACAGCGGCGAACGGACGCCGACGAACGGACGACAGGGAACAGAGAACAGCGAACAGATAACAGGGAACAGGGATCAGCGAACAGAAGACGGATGACAGCTGACAGAAAATGAAATCTGTCAGCTGTCATCCGTCATTCGTCACGCGAAGCGGACTCAGGCGATGGAGAAGTCATCCCCGTACACGTTGCCCTGGCCGTACCAGCCGTGCAGGTACACGGTGACGGTGCCGTTGGCGCCGGTGGTGAAGGGGACGGACAGCTTGGTCCAGCCGGAGGAGCTGGTCCAGGCGCTGGCGGTGGCGCCGCCGCTGACGCCGACGTAGGCGTAGTTGCCCTGCACCCAGCCGCTCAGGGTGTAGCTGGTGTTGGGCTTCAGGGTGACGGTCTGGGAGCACTCGCCGGTCTGGCCGGCGGTGGCCGCCGCCTGGAGCGCCTTGGTGCCGGAGTGGACCGGGGTGGAGACCACGGCGCCGCCGCTCTGGCAGGTCCACGGGGTCAGGCTGCCGCTCTCCAGGTCACCGTTGACCAGGCCGGTCGTCGGGCCGGTTCCGGTGATGGTCAGGGTGTAGGCCGCGGTGTGGCTGCCGGAGGGGCCGGTGGCGGTGACGCCGAGCTGGTAGGTGCCCGGAGTCGCGGCCGAGGTGGTGCTGATGTTGAGCGTCGCGCTGTTGCCGGTGGTGACGCTGCCAGGAGTGACGGTGGCGTTGATGCCGATGGTCGGGACGCTGATGACCGAGAAGTTGACGGTCTGCGCCGAGCCCGCGGTGGTCGCCGTCGTGATGGTGGCGGAGGTGGACGAACCGACCGCGACCGTACCGGAGTTCGGGTTCACGGCGACCGAGAAGTCGTTGCCGGGCTGGGTGCCGGTGACGTTCAGGGTGAAGGTGCCGGTGTGGCTGCCGGAGGCCGCCGATCCGGTCACCGTGATCGGGTAACTCCCGGGCGTCACACCGGAGATGGTGCTGATGTTGAGCGTGGCGCTGTTGCCGGCGGTGACGCTGCCGGGGGTGACGGTGGCGGTGACGCCGGCCGGGGCCCCGCTGACCGTGAGGTTGACGCTCTGCGCCGAGCCCGCCGTCACGGCCGTCGCGACGGTCGCCGAGGTGGACGAACCGGCGGTGACGGTGGCGGAGTTCGGGCTGACCGACACCGAGAAGTCGTTGTTCACCGTCGAGCCGCTGGTGAACGGCGCGAAGATGTGGCTGAAGTCCCAGGTGTTCTGGGTGATCCCGGAGCAGTTGTCGTTCCCGGCCGTGCCCGGGCAGCCGCCGTTGTCGCGCTGGAGCGCCCAGAAGGACAGCGTGTTGATGCCCTTGGAGACCGCCCAGTTGTACACGGTGTTGGCGTTGGCCAGGGTGAACGTCTCGGCCGGGCCGAAGTCGTCGACACCGATCATCTCGATGATCCCGATCGAACCCCACAGCTGGGCGGGGGTCTTGGACGGGTAGAGCTTGGCGAGCTGGTTGTAGAGGCCCTGCGCGGAGGTCTGGGTGTCGGCCGCCATGTCGTGGGTGGCGTTGTCGTAGTAGTCGAAGGTCATCATGTTGACGACGTCGATCCGCGCGTTGTTGCTGACCGCGTTCCGCAGCACCGCGAGGCCGCTGTCGGCCAGTCCGGAGGGGGTGGTCGGCAGCGTGTAGGAGAACTGGATGGTCCGGCCCTTGGTGGCCGCCCAGTCCTGGACGAGCTTGATCGCCTTGTTGCGGCGGTCGATCCCGCCGCTGTTGGTGAGCGAGTTGTCCTCGATGTCGAGGTCGATCCGGCTGACGTCGTAGGTGGTGATCACGTTCTCGAAAGCGGCCGCGATCTGGTTGACGTCGGTGCAGCTGTCGGCCAGCTCGGTGCCGGTGTTGTCGGCGGTGTAGCCGCCGAAGGACGGGATCACGTCCCCGCCGTTGGCGCGGATGGTCGCGATGTCGGCGCCGAAGGTGGAGGAGGACACCGGCTTGGAGGTGTCGCCGTTCCAGTACGGCGTGCAGGAGCCCTTGGTGGCGGCCTGGAGGAACGCCATGGTCAGGTGCTTGGCGCCGGACTGCGCGGCCAGCTGGGCCGGGCTCTGGCCGGTCCAGGACTCGAAGTAGGGGGCGAAGACCCGGCTGGGCAGCGGGGTGGCGGCCTGGGCGGAGCTCGTCCCGGCGGCGACCAGGCCGGCCGAGGCGGCCAGTGTGGCGCAGGCCGTCAACACGGCCTGGACTGTTCTGCGAAGGCGCATGGATTCTCCAACAGACTTGGTGGGGCAGGACGTTGGGGAGGTGCGGTCGGTCCGGGCGGGGCGGCCGAGTGAGGTCGGCCGCGATCCCGGGACCGGTGCGGATATCGGGAGTACGGGCGTGCGGGCGTGCGAACGCCCACCGGCTCGCGCGGACGCGGGCGGCGTGCGCATGCGCGCCGTACGGAGCGGGGGTGGAGCGGAGCAAGGCAGGGCAGTGCCTCAGCCGCCGGTGGTCACACCCCCACAGTGCATCCCGGTCGGATCGACATGCTTATGTTTGGACTAGACCACTGGTCTGTCAAGAGACCTAACAGTTCGTCAGCACACGGTCCGCGTGGTGAAAGGGGGCGGGAGGGGACGGTGCCGGTGCTGGAGTCGGTGCCGGTGACGGCGAGAGGCCCCGAAACGAGAAGGCCGTGGCCGCGCATCCCGGAAAGGGGCGCGGCCACGGCAGCCCGGCGCTCAGGACACCGGGCGGTTCATGGTGTCGCGGATCCGTGGACCTGTCGGCCCGGATCGGTGGCCTGGATCAGTGGCCTGGATCGGTGGCCGGAGTCAGCGGGACGGCGGGCAGAGCGTGGAGAGCAGCGCCTCGTTGATCTTCGCGGCGGTGTCCGGGCCGAAGCCCTGCGGGTGGTCGGCGGAGGTGAAGCGCTGGTTGGCCAGGTCGACCAGCTTCTGCTTGTCCTTGGGGAACTGGTACATCGACTGGCACTGGTTGCGCGCCCGGTCCACGGCCTGCTCCGGCTTGCCGCCGACGATCGCCGGGTCGATCGCGTCCAGCGCGGACACCAGCTTGGTCGCCAGGTCGGTGCCCGGCTTGGCGGGCAGTCCGGCGTCGGTGGGCGGGGCGGGCTTGGCCGGTGCGGGGGCTCCCGAGGAGCCGGCGTCGGGGGCGGGAGCGCCGGTGGCGCCGTCGGCCGTGGGGGCGGCCGAGCCGGGCGCGGGGGCCACGGGTGTGGTGGCGGCGTCGGAGGGCGCGGGGGTCGATGCGGCGGAGGCGGTGGGGGAGCCGGCCGCGGAGGTGGCCTTGTCCGAGCCCGAGCCCGATCCGGAGCTGGAGCAGGCTGCGAGGCTCACCGCGGCGAGTGCCGTGAGGGTGGCGGCGAGGAGACGAGTGCGCATGGCGCCCAGAGTGTCATGTTCGCGGCATGGAAGGGAAGGTGTCTCCGGTGGCTCAGGAGGATCGCCGGAACGGCGGGCGGCGGCCCGGAGGAAACTCCTCCGGGCCGCCGCGTTCACGATCCGCGGGCGTCCGCAGGTATCCACGGGCGTCCGCGGGCGTCCGGGGGCGTCCGCGCCGGACCGCCGTCAGCCGAGCCCGTTGGACTTCAGCCAGTCCTTGGCGACCGCCGACGGGTCCTCCTTGTCCACCGAAACGCGCTTCATCAGAGCCACCAGCCCGGCGGTGTCGAGCTTGGCGGACACCGCGTTGAGCGCCGCCGTCGCGGTCGCGTCCACGCCCGCCTTGTAGACCAGCGGGGTGACGTTCTGCGCGCCGAAGATGTTCTTCGGATCGGCCAGCGGGACGAGCTTGTACTGAGCGATCTTCGGGTCGGTGGTGAACACGTTGCCGACCTGGATGTTGCCGTCCTTGACCGCGTTCGCGGTGGTGTCGGCGGTGGGCTTCCACTCCTTGAAGGTCAGTCCGTAGACGTCCTTGAGCTGCTGCTCGCGACGGTTCTTGAACTCCGGCGGCCCGCCGATGGTGAACTCTCCGGCCTTGGCGGCGAGGTCGGCGATGCTCTTGAGGTTGTCCTTGTCGGCCGTCTCCTGGGTGACGCTGAGCGAGTCCTTGTCCTCGGCCGGGGACGATTCGAGGAGGCCCAGCGAGGCGGGCAGCGTCGTGGTGAGCGCCGCGTTGACGTCCTGGGTGGTGGCGGCGGTGGACTTGGGGTCCAGGTAGGCGAGCAGTGAGCCGTTGTACTCCGGCAGGACGGTCAGGTTGCCGCTCTGCAGCTGTCCGTAGAGCACCTCGCGGCTGCCGATGTTGAACTTCTCCTGGACCTTGACGCCCTTGGCCTTGAGAGCCTGCGAGTAGATCGACCCGAGCAGGACGTTCTCCGGGAAGTTGGCCGAGCCGACCACGACCGTCGACCCCGAGCCGCCTGAGCCGCCCGAGCCGCCTGTCGGGGCCGAGGCGCTCGACCCCCCGCCGAGCGGGTCCCCGCCGGAGGATCCGCAGGCGGTGGCGCCGAGGGCGAGCGCGGCGAGGGTGCCGAGGACGACGGCGCGACGGCTTCGGTTGATTGTCGACATGATGACAAATGTCCTTCCGGAACGGGAGGTGAGGGGAGACGGACGTCAGTGGGGCCGCTGCTGGGCGCGCACCCCGGGCGGGAGCGCGAACCGGGCGAGCAGGGCGAAGAACAGCTGGGCGGCGACCGCGAGCAGCACCACCAGCAGCGCGCCGCCCACGGTCACGGCGTACTTGCGGGTCGCCAGCCCGTCGATGACGTAGCGGCCGAGGCCGCCCAGACCGACGTAGGCGGCCACCGTGGCGGTCGCGATCACCTGCACGGTCGCCGTGCGGAAGCCGGCCAGCAGGGTCGGCGCGGCCGAGGGCAGGCAGACCTGCCGCAGCACCTGGGGGTGGGTCAGCCCGATGCCGCGGGCGGCGTCCCGGACGTCCGGGTCGGTGCCGCGCACCCCCTCGACGGCGGCCACCAGCAACGGCGGCGCGGCCAGGGCGACCAGCGGGATCAGTACGGCGGTGTCGCCGACCCCGGCGAGCAGCACGGCCAGCGTCACCAGGCCGAGGGTGGGCAGGGCGCGGGCGGCGCCCGCGAACGCGGTCACCACGGTGACGCCGCGCCCGGTGTAGCCGATCAACAGCCCGAGCGGGACGGCGAGCAGCGTCGCGCACAGCAGGGCCTCGCCGGAGAGCAGCAGGTGCTCGGCGACCCGGTGCGCGATCGAGTCCGGCCCGCTGAGGTGGTCCGGGGCGGTGAAGAAGTCGCCCAGCCAGTTCAGCCAGTTCACGAGCCGGCTCCCTTCTCCCGGACGGCCCAGGGTGCGAGCAGCCGCCGGGCGGTGACCAGCAGCAGGTCGACGGCCAGTGCCAGGACGGCGATCAGCGCGATGCCGGCCACGATCGGGGTCGGGAAGGTGCGCTGGAAGCCGTCGACGAACAGGTAGCCGAGCCCGCCGCGGCCGACCAGCGCACCCACGCTCGCCAGCGAGATGCTGGACACCGCGGCGACCCGCAGTCCGGCGATCAGGTACGGCACGGCGGCGGGCAGCTCGACCGCGGTCAGCCGGTGCCACGGCCCGTACCCCATCGCGGTCGCGGCCTGCCGGACGGCGTCCGGGACGGCGCGCAGTCCGTCCACGGTGGTCGGCAGCAGCACGGCGAGGGCGTAGAAGGTGAGCGGGATCATCACGGTCGCCTGGGTGGCGAGGCCGGTGTACGGGATCAGCACCACGAACACGGCCAGCGAGGGCAGCGCGTAGACGATGTTGAACACGGCGGACAGCGGCTGGTACAGCCGGGGGTAGCGGGCGCAGGCCAGGCCGAGCGGGACGGCCAGCAGCAGGCCGATGAGCACGGGGACGAGGGCGATCACGGCGTGGTCGGCGAGCAGGTGGCCGAGGTAGCCGAGGTGATCGCCGATCCAGTACCAGCGGACGATCGGTTCATCGTCCACCATCGGCTCCGTCCGTGCCGTCCGTGCCGTCCGTGAGGCCGGTGCCGCTCGTGCCGGCGGTGCGGCCGGTGCGGCCGGTGCCGCCCGTGTCGCTCGCGTCGTCCGCGTGGCTCCCGGCGATCGGGGACTTGTCGATGCGGACGGGGGCATCGGCGGCCGACGGACCGGAGGCGTCGGGCCGCAGCGCGGCGAGGACGGCCTCGCGGCTCGCGGTGCCGGTGACCCGGCCGTCGGCGTCCAGCGCCACGGCGACCCCGGCGGGGGAGAGGACGGCGGCGTCCAGCGCGGTGCGCAGGGTGTCGGTGTCCGGGTGGAAGCCGGCCGTCGGCTGGAGTTCGGCGACGACGGCGTCGCGGTCGATCCAGCCGATCGGGCGGCGCTCGTCGTCCAGGGCCAACTCCCATCCCCCGTAGCGGAGTCCGTCGCCCACTGGGCGGAGCTCGACGGCCCGGGCGGGGCGCAGGCCGAGGCCGCGCAGGCCCCGGTCGCGCCCGAGGAAGGCGGCCACGCCCTCGTCGGCGGGGGTGGTGAGCAGGGTGTGCGGGTCGGCCAGCTGGGCGACCCGGCCGCGCTCGCGGAGCACCACCACCTGGTCACCGAGCCGGACGGCCTCCTCGATGTCATGGGTGACGAACAGCACCGTCTTGTGCAGCTCGGACTGGAGCCGCAGCAGCTCCTCCTGGAGCCCCGCCCGCACCACCGGGTCGACCGCGCTGAACGGTTCGTCCATCAGCAGCACCGGCGGGTCGGCGGCCAGCGCCCGCGCCACGCCGACCCGCTGCTGCTGGCCGCCGGACAGCTGGAACGGGTACCGCTTGGCGGTCTCCGGTGCGAGTCCGACCAGTTCGAGCAGTTCGGCGGCGCGGGCGCGGGCCTTCTTGCGGTCCCAGCCGAGCAGGTAGGGGACGGTGGCGATGTTGTCGATCACCTTGCGGTGCGGGAAGAGCCCGGCCTGCTGGATCACGTACCCGATGCCACGGCGCAGCTTGGCGGGTTCCAGCTTCGCGACGTCCGTGTCGTCCAGCAGGACCCGGCCCGAGGTGGGCTCGACCATTCGGTTGACCATGCGCAGCAGGGTGGTCTTTCCGCAGCCGGACGGGCCGACCAGGACGGTTATCCGACCGGTCGGGACCTCCAGGTCCAGGCCCTCGACCGCGACGGTGCCGTCGGGGTGGCGCTTTCCGGCGCCCTCGAATCTGATCACGTGGGAGTTTCCTCGTCAGGGCGCCCCGGGGAGGCGGCGCCTGGGTCGTTCGGTCGTTCGGTCGGGTCGTTCGGTGACGGCGGTTTCAAGCGCCCGGGCGTACTTCCGCCCGCGTGGCTGCCCAGCTTTGGACCGGCGGAAACTCTGATCAGACTATGACCTGCATCATCTCCTGTCCTTGATTTACCGCCCGGCACGCGGTGGGACTGCGACCTCAGCCGCCCTGACGGGTCGGCAGACCGGAGGCCGCCCAGCCCACGAAACCGCCGTCCAGGTCGGTCGCCCGGTGCAGCCCCAGCTCGCGCAGGGAAGCGGCGGCCAGGCTGGAGGCGTAGCCCTCGGAGCAGACCACGATCACCTCGACGTCGTAGCCCGAGGCCTCGGGGATCCGGTGACTGCCCGTCGGATCGAGCCGCCACTCCAGCACATTGCGCTCGATGATCAGCGAGCCGGGGATCCCCCCCTCGGCCGCCCGCTGCGCCGCCGGACGGATGTCCACCAGCAGCGCGCCGTCCAACTGGGCCTGGTAGGCCTCGCGGGCGCGCGGCCGGTGCACGCCCTGCCGGGCCCGCTCCACCAGGTCGTCGATCGTGGTCACCATTGTTCCGGTCCTTCCTCGGAGGTGCGGACGAGCCCGCCGGCCCGCAGGTCGTAGTGCGCCATCGAGCTCAGCGGCGGCGAGTAGGCGTGCAGGGTGACGGCAGGGCCGACGGCGGTGTTGCGCACGTCGTGCACGTACTCGGGGCCGAAGGCGCGGGCGGTGCCGGCCGGGATCCGCCGGATCAGCAGGCCCTGCTCCGGGCCGCCGAGGGACAGCTCCTCCAACTCGCCGAGGGCGACGGTGAAGGCGCCGCGCGAGCCGCCGTGGTCGTGGAAGCCGGTGGACTGGCCGGGCAGCCAACTGATCAGCCACACCTCGTGGTCCTCGTCGGCCGCCAGGCGGCGGTACCAGCGCTCCTCGGTGGAGAGGCGGACGTGGTGGATCCACTCGTCGGGCCGCTCGGCCAGCTCGCGGACGATGGTCCGCAGGGTGCTGGGGGTGAGCGGCGCGGGGGTGTCCCCGGCGGGCGGCGGCGGTGGTGGCTCGGGGGCGCTCGCCGGGCTCGCGGAGCCGGCGGCGGCGGTTGTGCCGATGGTGTCGGCGGTGGTGATGGCACCGGCACTGGCGTCGGTGCCGGTGCCGGTGTCGATGTCGGCTTCGGGGCCGGTGGCCGGGCGGGTGTGGCGGCTGATGCTCGGGCTCGGGCTCATGGGGCGTCCTCGGGTGCGGCGGGAACGTCGGCGGGAAGCGCCCGGCGTCCGGCGGCGTCGGACGGGCGCGGGCCGACGGAGCGGCTCGGCACGAACGGGTGCGCCGGGGCGGGGCAGGAGTCAGAACTGCGGGTGCGGGTGCGCGGCGCGGGACCTGGCGGACGTCACAGGGCGGGACCGGCGGGGGAGAGCAAGGTCAACAGGCACAGATGGAACTCGCCTGGCGTCGCAGATCGACGTGCAGGCGGCAGACCAGAGTGGCGCCGGAGTCCATGCGCCGGATCTTTCCCGAGCGAACCGGACGAAGTCAAGCCGAGCCGACGGCCCGCCGCCGCCCGTTGTCGGTGCCGGGCGGACCCGTCGGCCGCCGGTCGGACCGCCCTTCGAGCACTCCTCGACCGTCCTTCTCGACCGTCCCTCGTCCACTCCTCGACCTCTACTCCTCGACCAGGTGGCGCGGAACCGGTGGACTCGTGGCGGGCGGCGCCGACGCGGTGTCGCCCGTCGGCTGCGCGGGCACCGACCCGCCGGCGCCCGGCGCCGGTCCTGCCAGTGCCTGGTCGGCCAGTGCCTGTTCGACCAGGGGCGCGGCCTGCTCGCCCAGGTGGCGGCCGAGTGTCTGGTAGGCGTCGAACTGCTGGTGGTCGAACCACTGGTCGCTGGTGCGGTCGTTCGGGAAGGCCCGGTTCGCCATCGCGTAGGCGTGCAGCTCGTACGGCATGTCGGGGGTCAGTACCGCCTGGAGGACGACCAGCCGGCCGTGCCGGACTGCCCCTGGCCCCTCGTCCAGGTCCGGGTAGTGGATGTCCCCGGTGATCACCGCCCGGGCCGAGAGCCGGGCGGACAGCTGCGCCGCGAGCCCGCGCAAGGGTGGCCGACGGCTCGCGCGGTCGTTCGTGCGGTCCTTCGCGCCGTCGTCCGCACCATGGTCCGCGCCGTCGTCCGCACCGCCGCCCCCGGTGGGCCGGTCGGTGGGCCGGTCGGCGGCGCTGCCGGGAATCAGCAGTTCGGGCTCGTGCAGGGTGATGACGACGCCCAGCTCCTCGCGGGCCAGGGTGATCGCGGCGGCCAGCTTGACGGCGTAGCCCGCGTCCCCGCTGGCGTCGATGCAGACCGCCGTGCCCACCCGGTGCCGCAGCAGCTCGACCAGCCCGAGGTTCTCGTAGTGGCCGCCGTCGGTGGTGAGCAGGAAGCGGTCGTCGGCCGGGAACCGCCCGATCAGCTCCCGCAGTTGGTACGGGAGGCGGCGGACGGCCGGCTGCGCGGGGCGGCGCCAGTCCGGTGGGCCGGACCAGTCCGGGCCGAGCACCGCCGGGTTGGGCAGCCATGTGCCGAGGCGGGCGTTGGTCACCGCGAAGAGCCGCTGGTGGACCCGGGATTCCCGCCCCATCGCGGAGGAGAAGGCCGCGCCGGACACGGCCATTGCCGACTGCACGGTGAGGTCCCGGGCGATGTGCGGACGGGTGCGCCGCTCCAGCAGGTCGGTGCGCGCGTACCCGATGTCCGGACCGCCCACGTAGTCGTACGAGAGCGAGAAGGAGACCGCCGGACGGCCCGGCGGCGTACGGGAGTTGCCCGACAGGTTGGCCGCCGCCGAGAAGATCACCTGGGGGAAGTCGGGGCGCCGGGCGCCGTAGTGGCTCAGCCAGGTCTGCTCCCGGAAGAAGTGGTACGGGCGGGCCACCGACCGGCCGCCCTCGGTGGCGCGCCGGACCGCGAACGCCGAGGCCAGTCGCAGCCGGTAGAACGGGTGCAGGCTCATCCAGGTCTGGTCGAGGTTCAGCCCGACCGCGCCGAGCAGCAGCGGCAGCAGCACCTGGACGGCGGTCGGCCAGGCGTACCCGGTGGCGACCGCCCAGCCGAGGGCCAGCAGCGCACCGGCCGTCAGCGCCAGGAGGGCGGACCACACCACGAGGGTCTGAGGCAGGCCGGCGGCACGACCGCCGCGGGGACGGCCCGCGCCGTGACCGGTGCCGCCGTCCGCCGTGCCCGCCGGGCCCGGTGGGGTGGCACCCCGGCCGGGCGACCGGCGGTCGCGCCAGAGTATGCCGAGCAGCAGCGCCAGGTAGCTGAGCGCCACGGTCAGGCCGAGACCCGCGCCGGTCAGCTGCGGCCCGGCCGCCAGCGCCTGCTGCAGCCGCACCGCGCCCCAGGCCAGCTCCGGCACCGCCAGCACCCCGACGGCCAGCAGGGCGGCCAGCCCGAGGAGGCCGAGGTTGGCCCGGCGCAGGGCGCGCGGCAGCAGCGCCTGCCAGCCGAGCGACGGGAAGGCCAGCAGCCAGAGCAGCCAGCACCCGGCGGCCGTGGCCAGCAGCACGCCGAGGGCGGCGAGCGCGGGCACCCGGAACTCCAACGGGCCCGGTGCGGCGTCGGTGTGGCGCAGCCCGGCGGCCGCCAGGTGGCTCAGGTCGGTGAGCGGTACGGCCCGGTAGCAGCGGCTGAGCCCGAGGCCGAGCGTCAGGACGGCGGCCAGCAGCAGGGTGAGCGCGGACAGGACGCCACGCAGCAGCGTCCCGAGGGCGACCAGCCACTCGCCGGCGCCGTCGGCGACGTACTTGCCGTGCCGGCGGAGGTGGTCCTCCTCGGGGGAGCCGGGTTCCATCACGGTGTCGGCCGTCAGGCCCGAGACGGCGTGCACCGGACTGCCGGGCGCCGAGTCGCTGAGCGCGAGCTGGAGCGCGCCGACGGTGTAGCCGCCGCCCGAGACGGAGACGAGGTAGCGGGCCCGTTTCAGCCAGGGCCGCAGCGACTGGAGCGCGCCGAGGGTGACGCAGGCCGAGCGGATGCCGCCGCCGGAGGCGCAGAAGCCGAGTTCGGCGGGTTCGCGGCCGGGCGGCACCCGGGCGGCGTCGCGCCAGCGGGCATGCCGGACCGGGGTGTCCCGGGCGCCCGGCGGGCCGTGGGCGTCCGGAGACGCGGCGGCGGCCGGTGGGGCGCCGTGCCGGGTGGCGATCGGCCAGGGCGGGATCAGCGCCGGGCGCTCGGGGGAGTCGGTGCCGTGGGCCTTCGCGCTCGCCCGCGCCGGCCGGAGCCCGCGTACGGCGCGGGTGGCGGTCACCACCAGGAGTCCTGCCGCGACCGCCCCGGCGGGCAGGAGCAGGAGCCATTTGACGGTGGCGAGCGCGGTGGCGGCGGCGAAGGGGG
>NZ_JBIVVI010000098.1:0-13078 GCF_044757675.1 Kitasatospora sp. NPDC091257 | reverse complement strand
CCCGACGGAGGGCTACCCCTTCCCGTCCCGGGCCGCGACCGGGACCCGGGGCGCCACCACGGCGGCCCGGGCGTGCCGGCGGCGGAACAGGGCGGGCAGGCTCGGCGCGACGATGAAACCCTCGGCGCGCGCGCTCGCGATGCCGATCCGCGGAATCTCGCTGCTCTTCTCGAAGAGCAGGTAGCGCGGTTCCCAGATCGGCCGGTACTTGGCATTGGCGCGGTACAGCGACTCGATCTGCCACCAGCGCGAGAAGAATCCCAGGACCGAACGCCACAGCCGCAGCACCGGGCCGGCGCCGAGGCGCGAACCGCGTTCGAAGACCGAGCGGAACATCGCGAAGTTCAGCGAGACCCGCTTCAGCCCGACCTCCTCGGCGCGCTGCAGCAGCTCGATGACCATGAACTCCATCAGGCCGTTCTCGGTGTCCCGGGCCCGGCGCATCAGGTCCAGCGAGAGCCCGTCCGGGCCCCACGGCACGAAGCTGAGCAGCGCCTTGAGCTCGCCGTCGCCGTCGTGGCACTCCAGCATCACGCAGCGGCCGTCGCCCGGGTCCCCGAGCCGGCCGAGGGCCATCGAGAAGCCGCGCTCGGTGGCCCCGTCGCGCCACTCGTCGGCCTTGGCCACCAGCTCGGCCATCTCCTCCTCCGAGATGTCCTCGTGGCGGCGGATCCGCACCGTGTACCCGGCCCGCTTGACCCGGTTGTAGGCCTGTCGGACCACCCGCATCGCGCGGCCGTCCAGCGAGAACTCGTCCAGCTCGACGATCGCCTCGTCGCCCAGCTCCAGCGCGTCCAGCCCGTGCCGGGCGTAGATCACCCCGGCCTCCTCGGAGGCGCCCATCACGGCCGGCGCCCAGGCGTGCTCACGGGCCTCGGACAGCCAGGCGTCGATCGCGCCCGGCCAGGCCTCCGGGTCGCCGATCGGGTCGCCCGAGGCGAGCGAGACGCCGCCGATCACCCGGTAGGTGACCGCCGCCTTGCCGCTGGGGGAGAAGATCACCGCCTTGTCCCGGCGCAGCGCGAAGTAGCCGAGCGAGTCCCGCTCGCCCTGCTTGTCCAGCAGGCCGCGCAGCTGCGCCTCGTCCTCGGCGGTGAGCAGCTCCTTGCCGCGCGGGCTGCGGAAGGCCACGTACAGCACCAGCAGGAAGAGCACCGCGCCCATCGCGTTGATCGCGGCGTTCACCCAGGTCGGCGCGGCGATCACCGAGCGCAGGTGCTCGGACGGGGTGATCGTGATCATCCGGCCGACCGAGTAGCGGAACAGGTCCCAGAAACCGGCGCCGGACAGCTCGTTGGTCAGCCAGACCAGCAGCGCGCCCACCCCGCCGCCGAACGCCAGCCCGGCGACGAAGGTGGCCGCCGCGGTCTTCGGGTTGGAACTGTCGCCCTTGGACGTGAACTCCTTGCGCCCGATCAGCAGCGCCAGCACGAACAGGCAGGTCAGAACGGTGGAGATGTAGTTGAGCGGGTGGGAGTCGAAGCGCTCGTCCGGCACCAGCATGGCCGCCAGGTACAGCAGCGCGAACATCCCGCCGAGCGCCGTGTTGAAAATCCACGCGGCCCGCTTGCGCCGCCGCATCGCGATCGCGAGGAACACCGACAGCACCGCGCTGGCCAGGCCGGCGGTCATCAGGTACGGGGTGAAGTACTCGCCCTCGTTGTGCTCGTAGACCTGGTCGCGGAAGGGCACCAGGAGCACCGTCGCCACGTTCAGCAGCGCGATCAGCCGCAGGTACCAGACGGAGGCCGCGGCGGCCCTCGGACGCCAGCGGTCCAGCACGTCGCCGGGCCGGGGTCCGTGGGACGTGGCGGACGGCTCCGACTTCACAGTGGACGACACAGCTCAATTCCAAACGATCAGATGGTGGGGCGCATCCGCAAACGGCCCGGCGTCGGGCGCCCGCTCGGGCCCGACGGACTGACCGGCGACCTCACCCGGCCGACCGCCCGATTGGAGGATGCGGCCGGAAAAGGGTCAGCCAACTCCATGTTTCCCCACCGAACCTGAGAATTGCGTGAACCGGGTAGCGGATTCCCACCCCCGCCGAACGGCGGGGGTGATCAGCCCCCGGCGTTCGGCACCCCACTCGCACAACCCCTACTCTCGAAACGACCCACGCGGACCGCCCCGACCCGGCCGCCCGAACCGAGGAGGCACCATCACCACCACCCGCGTGCTGATCGTCGACGACGAGATCCTGGTCCGCTCCGGCCTGGGCCTGATCGTCGGCTCCGCCGACGACCTGGAGGTGGTCGGCGACTGCTCCGGCGGACAGGCCGAGGAACACGTCCAGCGGCTTCGCCCGCACGTGGTGCTGCTCGACATCCGGATGCCCGACCTCGACGGCATCTCGGTGCTGCGCCGCCTGCGCGCCCTGCCCGAACCGCCCGCCGTGGCGATGCTCACCACCTTCGACACCGACGAGTACATCGGCACCGCGCTGCGGGCCGGCGCGGCCGGGTTCCTGCTCAAGGACACCGCCCCCGAGCAGTTGGTGCACGCCGTCCGGGTGCTCGCGGCCGGCGGCAACATCCTCTCCCCGACCGTCACCCGCACCGTGATCGGCGGCTACGTGGACGGCGGCGGCCCGGACGCCGAGGCCACCGCGCTCGCCCGCACCCTCACCGGCCGCGAGCTCGACGTGCTCGCGCTGCTCGGCGAGGGCCTGTCCAACGCCGAGATCGCCGACCGGCTCTTCCTCGGCACCGGCACCGTCAAGGACCACATCAGCGCGATCCTCGGCAAGCTCGGCGCCGCCAACCGGGTCCAGGCCGCCGTCCTGGCCCACCGGGCCGGGCTGGTCCGGCCCAAGCCCGGCGACGGGGCATGACGACCGCCGACCAACTGCCGTCCAGACGGCTGCCGGCCTGGTGCACCGCCCCCTGGCTGATGCTGCTGCTGCCCGTCCTCTACTCCCTGCTGGACGCCGCCCTGGTGGCCCGGGAGGCCGCCTGGTGGCAGGTGGCGCTGTCCACGCTGGCCGCCGTCGCCCTGTTCTGGCGCCGGCGCTTCCCGGTGACCGTGCTGCTGCTCACCATGCCGGGCAGCTTCGTGGACGAGATCTGGCTGGCCCCGATCACGGCCGTCTACTCGGTGGCCGCCGAGCGCCCCCGCCCCCGGATCGTGATCCCCTGCGGCGTCCTGTTCGCCCTGGTCGAGTTCTTCCACTGGCCGCTGCCCGAGGGCGTCCTCGACCTCAGCCGCGCCACCGCACTGGACGCCATCCAGGCCGTGATGCTGGCGGCCGGCCCGGCCGCCACCGGTCTGCTCGCCCGCACCCGGCGGGAGCTGGCCGCCCGCCTGGACGAGCTGACCCGCGGCCAGGAGCGGGAGAGCCGGCTGCTGGCCGAGCGGGTGCTGATCAGCGAGCGCGGCCGGCTGGCCCGGGAGATGCACGACGTGGTCTCGCACCAGGTCAGCCTGATCAGCATCCAGGCCGGAGCGCTCCAGGTGAGCAGCCCCGACCCGGCGGCCGTGACCGCCGCCCGCACCATCCGCGAGCTGTCCGTGCGGACCCTGGACGAGCTGCGCCAGATGGTCGGGGTGCTGCGCGGCACCGGCGGGCTGCCGGACGCCCCGCTCGCCCCGCAGCCCCGGCTGGCCGACCTGCCCCGGCTGATCGAGGAGAGCGGCCTGACCGCCGACTCCGAGCTGGTCCCCGGCGACCGCCCGTGGCCGGAGGCGGTCGAACGGGCCGCCTACCGCACCGTCCAGGAGGCGCTCACCAACATCACCAAGTACGCCCCGGAGGCGGCGGTGCACGTGCGGGTCCGGGCGAAGGGCCGCCGGCTGCGGGTCGAGGTCCGCAACGACGCGCCGCCGGTGCACCCCACCGAGACGCTGCCGGGCGGCGGCCACGGGCTCGTCGGCCTGCGCGAGCGCGCCCAGCTGCTGGGCGGCACCCTCACCGCCGGGCCGACCCCGGACGGCGGCTTCGAGGTCCGCGCCGAACTCCCGGCCAGCCGCGGCTGATCCGCCCCGGCCCGGCGAAGGCACCGGTGCCGGCGGCCGTCGGGCAGGGAGCGGACGACAAAAAAGCCCCGCAGATCCGTAGATCTGCGGGGCTTCGCTGTGCGCGAGGGGGGAGTTGAACCCCCACGCCCTTTCGGGCACTGGAACCTGAATCCAGCGCGTCTGCCTATTCCGCCACCCGCGCATGGGTGTTGTCCTCGTTGCCGACCGATCTTCCGGAGTGCTCGGTACCATCGGTACTTCGCACTTCTTTGGACCGGCCTCCCTTTCGGGCGGCCCTTCCGACATGGAAAACATTAGCACGACCTGGGGGGCTGCTCCGAATCCGTTGTCCGGGGACCCCGGTGACACTCGAACCAATGCCCGACGAACGCCCGTACGACTTCCGGAAGGGCGATCCGACGGGCGCACCTGGCGTGCCGTACCCGGAATGCGTCACCCTGTGTGTCCGAGCCCACCCCCGGGCACCACACGGTCCGGGAACCGTACGGAAGGGCCCGGCGTGGATACGATCAGTACGGAAGTACCGCAAGTAGGAGGCGCGACCGGGTCCCGGGCGGGATCCGGCCGGCAGGCAGGCGAACGAACCCTGGAAGGGGGTGCCCCATGGGAGTGCTGAAGAAGTTCGAGCAGCGGCTCGAGGGTCTCGTCAACGGCACCTTCGCCAAGGTGTTCAAGTCCGAGGTCCAGCCCGTGGAGATCGCCGGGGCGCTGCAGCGCGAGTGCGACAACAACGCGAGCATCTGGAACCGCGACCGCACCGTCGTGCCGAACGACTTCATCGTCGAGCTGAGCCCGCACGACCACGAGCGGCTCAGCCCCTACTCCGGGCAGCTCGGCACCGAGCTGGCCGGCATGGTCCGCGAGTACGCGGAGGCCCAGCGGTACACGTTCATGGGTCCGCTCCAGGTGAACCTGGAGAAGGCCGACGACCTGGACACCGGGCTGTACCGGGTGCGCAGCCGCACCCTCGCGGCCGAGGAGCCCCCGCAGCAGCAGTACGCGCCGCCGCAGCCGGGCTACGACCGTCCGCCGGCCGCTCCCGCCCCCGGCGCACCGTGGCAGCAGCCCGGCGCCGGCCAGTACAGCGCGCCCCCGCCGCCGGCCGCGCCCCCCGCGATGCCCCCCGGCCCGCCCGCGCCCGCCGGCGGCAACGTCCGGGCCTTCCCCGGCGCCGGCCACGGCGGCGCCGGCATGCGCCGCTGGGTCGAGGTGAACGGCGCCCGGCACCAGATCACCGGCTCGGCCTGCGTGCTCGGCCGGTCGACCGAGGCGGACGTGCGGATCGACGACCCCGGGGTCTCCCGCAAGCACGCCGAGATCCGGCCCGGCACGCCCTCGATGGTGCTCGACCTGGGGTCCACCAACGGCATCGTGGTGGACGGACAGCACACCCAGCGCGCTACGCTCCGCGACGGCTCCCGAATCGTCGTGGGCTCCACCACCATCGTCTACCGGCAGGTCGAAGGGTAGTGTCCGAATTGTTCGCGCGCCTCGCTCACCGACTGGCGGGACGGCCATGTCAGAACTGACCCTCACGGTCATGCGGCTGGGCTTCCTGGCCGTGCTGTGGCTGTTCGTCATCGTCGCGATCCAGGTGATCCGCAGCGACCTGTTCGGCACCAAGGTGAACCCGCGGTCCTCCCGTCGCGGCACGAACGCCACGGCCGCCGGCGGCGCCGCCACCGCGACCGCCGCCACCGCCGCGCGTGCCGCGGCACCGGCCCAGGCCGGCCCCGCGGCGGGCCAGACCCAGGGCGGCGGGGGGCGCCGTCGCGGCGGCCCGACCCAGCTCGTCGTGGTGCAGGGCTCGCTGGCCGGCACCACGGTGGCGCTCCAGGGCCAGACCATCACGCTCGGCCGCGCGCACGACTCCACCATCGTGCTGGACGACGACTACGCGTCCTCCCGGCATGCCAGGATCTATCCGGATCAGACTGGGCAGTGGACGGTCGAGGATCTAGGCTCCACCAACGGCACCTATCTGGACCGGCAGCGCCTGACCGCGCCCACCCCGCTCCAGCCGGGCATGCCGATCCGTATCGGCAGGACCGTCATCGAACTGCGGAAGTAGTTGGCGCATGAGGGACAGCATCCCGTCCATGACCCAGAGGGGGGCACAGGTCGCATGACCCTGGTGCTGCGCTTCGCCGCCGGCTCCCACAAGGGACTGATCCGGGAGGGGAACGAGGACTCCGGCTACGCCGGGCCGCGGCTGCTGGCCGTGGCCGACGGCATGGGCGGTGCCGCGGCCGGCGAGGTCGCGTCCTCCGAGGTGCTCGGCTCGATCGTCCGGCTGGACGAGGACGTGCCGGGCGCCGACCTGCTGACCCTGCTGGGCGACGCCGTCCAGGGCGCCAACGACCGGCTCCGGCTGATGGTCGAGGAGGACCCGCAGCTGGAGGGCATGGGTTGCACCCTGACCGCCATGCTGTGGACGGGTCAGCGGATGGGCCTGGTGCACGTCGGCGACTCCCGCGCCTACCTGCTGCGCGACGGCTCCCTGGTGCAGATCACCCAGGACCACACCTGGGTGCAGCGCCTGGTCGACGAGGGCCGGATCACGCCCGAGGAGGCCGAGACCCACCCGCAGCGCTCGCTGCTGATGCGGGCGCTGGACGGCCGCGGCCAGGTCGAGCCCGACCTGTCGATCCGCGAGGTCCGGGCCGGCGACCGCTACCTGATCTGCTCCGACGGCCTCTCCGGCCCGGTCAGCCACCAGACCCTCCAGGACACCCTCGGCAGCTACTACGCGCCCGAGCAGACCGTGCAGGAGCTGATCCAGCTCGCGCTGCGCGGCGGCGGTCCGGACAACATCACCTGCATCGTGGCGGACGTCATCGACGTCGGCGCCACGGACACCATGAGCGGCCAGTTCAACGACGTCCCGGTGGTGGTCGGCGCGGTCGCCGACGCCCCGCCGTCCTCGGCCGCCGCCGACCGCTCGATCGCGGACACCCCGGCCGGCCGCGCCGCCGGCCTCGGCCGCGGCCCGCAGGGCGCCTTCGGCCCGGCCGAGGGCTACCAGGAGGGCTACGGCGCCGCGCACGGCGGCTTCGGCCCCGCCGAGGGGTACGAGGGCGAGTACGGCTCCGGCGAGCCCTCGGTGTACGGCACCGAGGACTTCGACGAGGAGCGGCCCGCGAAGCGCAAGCGCAAGGGCCTGACCGTCTCGCTGGCCGTCCTGGTCACGCTCGGCCTGCTCGGCGGCGCCGGCTGGTTCGGCTACCAGTGGACCCAGGACCAGTACTACGTCGGCACCCAGGACGACCACGTCGCGATCTACCAGGGCATCAACCAGAACCTGGCCGGTCTGAGCCTGTCCTCGGTGCACTCCTCGTACAGCAGGATCCAGCTGAAGTGGCTGCCCGAGGACCAGCAGGTCCACGTGAAGAAGACCATCTCGGTCGGCAGCATGAAGGACGCCCAGTCCACGGTCAACGAGCTCGACGGCTGGGTCCAGCTCTGCCAGCGGGCGGCGAGGGCGACCGCCCCGGCCGCACCGCCGGCCACCCAGGCGGTGCAGGCCGCGTACCTGGCCACCACGCCCACCCCGACCGAGAAGAACCGCGGCCCGGCCGCGGCGACACCGACCACCTCGCCCTCGGGCACGCCGACGCCGACCGCTCCGGGGGCACCCGCCCCGGCGCCGAACACCACCCCTCCGGTGACCGGCGCGCAGGGCGACCAGGCTCCGCTGACCGACGAGGAAATCAGCCGGGCCAACTCCTGCCCGAAGCAGTGACATCCGTGATCCGACATAGGTCCGCCCCGAGCGGGCTTGCCGGCCGTCAGGGAGCGGTCACCACGTGAGCAGCTACGACCTGAGCGAAGAAACCACCCGGTCCGGCCGGCGCCGGGCGGCTGAACGTGCCGTCCCCCGCCGCCGGGGCAACACCACGATCTCCCCGCAGGAGACGCCCAACCGGCGCAACACCGAGCTGGCCCTGCTGGTCTTCGCGGTGCTGGTGCCGGTCCTCGCGTACGCCAACGTCGGCCTCGCGATGGACGGCAAGCTGCCCACCGGCATGCTCGGCTACGGGCTCGGCATGGGCGCCCTGGCGGTGGTCGCGCACCTGCTGGTGCGCCGCTTCGCGCCGTACGCGGACCCGCTGATGCTGCCGATCGCCACCCTGCTGAACGGGCTCGGGGTGGTGATGATCTGGCGGCTCGACAAGGCGGGCAAGCTGCTCAGGGGCAACTACCCGGCGGCCGAGAACCAGCTGATGTGGTCGGCCCTCGGGATCGCCGGCTTCATCGGGGTGATGGTGCTGCTGAAGGACCACCGGGTGTTGCAGCGCTACACCTACATCTCGATGGTGGTGGCCCTGGTCCTGCTCGCCGCGCCGGCCTTCTTCCCGTCCCGGGCGGAGGACTTCGGCGCCAAGATCTGGATCCGGATGGGCAGCTTCTCCATCCAGCCGGGCGAGTTCGCCAAGATCGTCCTGACGGTGTTCTTCGCCGGCTACCTGATGGTCAAGCGGGACGCCCTGGCGCTGGCCAGCCGCCGGTTCATGGGCCTGTACCTGCCGCGCGGCCGCGACCTCGGTCCGATCGTCGTGATCTGGCTGCTCAGCCTGCTGATCCTGATCTTCGAGAACGACCTGGGCACGTCCTTCCTGTTCTTCGGCCTGTTCGTGGTGATGCTCTACGTCGCCACCGAGCGGACCAGCTGGATCCTGTTCGGCCTGCTGATGTCGGTCGGCGGCGCCGTCGCGGTCGCCTCGACCGCCAGCCACGTGAAGGTCCGCATCGACGCCTGGCTCGACCCGATGGCCGCCTTCAGCGCGAACCCGCCGAAGGGCGCCACCGAGCAGATCGGCCAGTCGCTGATGGCGCTCGGCTCGGGCGGGGTCACCGGCTCCGGCCTCGGCCAGGGCCGCTCCTGGCTGATCGCCTTCGCGGCCAAGAGCGACTTCATCCTGGGCTCCTTCGGCGAGGAGCTCGGACTGACCGGTCTGATGGCGATCTTCCTGCTGTACGCGCTGCTGGTGCAGCGCGGCCTGCGCACCGCGCTCGCCGCCCGCGACCCGTTCGGCAAGCTGTTCGCCGTCGGCCTCTCCTCGGCGATGGCGATCCAGGTGTTCGTCGTGGCCGGCGGTGTCACCGGGCTGATCCCGCTCACCGGTATGACCATGCCGTTCCTCGCCCAGGGCGGTTCGTCCGTGGTCGCCAACTGGGCGCTGGTCGCGATCCTGCTGAAGATCAGCGACAGCGCCCGCCGGCCCGGGGCCGAACCGGCCCCGGCCGCCACCGAGGGCCAGGGAGGACCCGCCCGATGAACAAGCCGATCCGCCGGGTCTCGATCTTCTGCCTCGTCCTGATCCTGGCCCTGATGGTGCGCACCAACTGGGTGCAGGGCGTCCAGGCCGAGTCCTGGGCCACCAACAAGAACAACAAGCGCCAGCTGTACGACCGCTACGCCCACCCGCGCGGCAACATCATCGTCAGCGGCCAGCCGGTCACGAAGTCGGACTTCGTCGACGGCCTGCGCTACAAGTACAAGCGCTCCTGGGTCGACGGCCCGATGTACGCCCCGGTGACCGGTTACTCCTCCCAGGCCTACGGCTCCAACCAGTTGGAGAACCTGGAGGACGGCATCCTCTCCGGGACGGACGACCGGCTGTTCTTCCGCAACACCCTGGACATGCTGACCGGCGAGCAGAAGCGCGGCGGCGACGTCGTCACCACCATCAATGCCAAGGTCCAGAAGGCGGCCTTCGACGCCATGGGCAACAAGAAGGGCGCGGTGGTCGCCCTCGACCCGAAGACCGGCGCGATCCTCGGGCTGGTCTCCACCCCGTCCTACGACCCCGGCACCTTCGCCGGCGGCGAGGCCGCCGACACCAAGGCGTGGACGGACCTCAACGCGGACCCGAACAAGCCGATGCTCAACCGGGCGCTGAAGGAGACCTATCCGCCCGGCTCGACCTTCAAGCTGGTCACCGCGACCGCGGCGTTCGAGAACGGCCGGTACCAGAGCATCGACGACGCCACGGACACGCCCGAGCCGTACATCCTGCCGAACACGACCACCCAGCTGAAGAACGAGAGCCCGAACGAGCGCTGCGAGAACGCGACCGTCAAGTCCGGGATGGACCAGTCCTGCAACACGGTCTTCGCCAAGATGGGCGCGGACCTGGGCAAGGAGCGGATGCGCGCGCAGGCCGAGAAGTTCGGCTTCAACAGCACGATCGACACCCCGGTCCGGTCCGAGAAGAGCGTCTTCCCGGACAGCCCGAGCCTGGACGGCACCGCCCAGGACTCGATCGGCCAGCACGACACCCGCGCCACCCCGCTCCAGATGGCCATGGTCTCCGCCGCCATCGCCAACAACGGCAGCCTGATGCAGCCGTACCTGGTCGACCAGGAGCGCTCGGCCACCCTGACCACCGTCTCCAAGCACACCGAGAAGCAGTTCTCCCAGCCGATGAGCCCGGCCACCGCACAGAAGATGCAGGACCTGATGATCTCGGTGGTCGAGAACGGCACCGGCACCAACGCCAAGATCCCCGGCCTCCAGGTCGGCGGCAAGACCGGCACCGCGCAGCACGGCGAGGACAACGCGGGACTGCCCTTCGCCTGGTTCACCTCCTGGGCCAAGACCGCGGACGGCCAGTCGGTCGCGGTCGCGGTGGTGGTCGAGGACGGTTCCCAGAACCGCGACGGCATCAGCGGCGGCCGGCTCGCGGCCCCGATCGCCAAGGCGGTGATGCAGGCCGCTCTCGGCAAGTAGGAGCGTGGATCCGAGGTGAGGGGAACGTCACGATCGCCGGCCCCGTCCGGATACCGGTCTGATATCGGCCGACGGCTGACTCCGGTCCGGTGCGGTGCGACCGGTAGCGTATCCGCCAGCAGCGGGTGTGCCCGTTGCCGCCCGCGAGGCACCGCACGGCTCGGCCGGAGAACCGGTCGCGGGCCGCGCGGCGTCACCCAGAGCGTGCGGGGACACCTACGTCACAACCTCACCGGCGGGTGAGGGAGAGGGTCTGAACTATGGAAGAGCCTCGTCGCCTCGGCGGCAGGTACGAGCTCGGCGGCGTCCTCGGACGCGGCGGCATGGCCGAGGTGTACCTCGCCCATGACACCCGACTCGGCCGCTCCGTCGCAGTGAAGACGCTCCGGGCCGACATGGCCCGGGATCCGTCGTTCCAGGCCCGCTTCCGCCGCGAGGCGCAGTCGGCCGCGTCCCTGAACCATCCCGCGATCGTCGCCGTGTACGACACCGGCGAGGACTACATCGACGGCATCTCCATCCCGTACATCGTGATGGAGTACGTCGAGGGGTCCACGCTGCGCGAGCTGCTGCACTCCGGCCGCCGGCTGCTGCCCGAGCGCGCCCTGGAGATGACCATCGGCATCCTCCAGGCCCTGGAGTACTCGCACCGGGCCGGCATCGTGCACCGCGACATCAAGCCGGCCAACGTGATGCTGACCCGGCAGGGCAACGTCAAGGTCATGGACTTCGGCATCGCCCGTGCGATGGGTGACGCCGGTATGACCATGACGCAGACCTCGGCCGTCATCGGCACCGCCCAGTACCTCTCCCCCGAGCAGGCCAAGGGCGAGCAGGTCGACGCCCGCTCCGACCTCTACTCCACCGGCTGCCTGCTCTACGAGCTGCTGACCGTCCGCCCGCCGTTCGTCGGCGACTCGCCGGTCGCGGTGGCCTACCAGCACGTCCGGGAGGAGCCGCAGCCGCCGTCCGTCTTCGACCCCGAGGTGCGCCCCGAGGTCGACGCGATCGTGCTGAAGGCGCTCGCCAAGGACCGCGACTACCGCTACCAGACCGCCGACGAGATGCGCGACGACATCGAGCGCTTCCTCGACGGCCTGCCGGTGGCCGCCGCCCAGCAGGCCGCGTACGGCATGGGCGCGGCCGGGTACGGCTACGACCAGAACGGCTACCCGCAGCAGCACGACCCGTACGGCCAGACCAACGTGCTGCCGCAGCAGCCCGGCGGCGGCCCGACCACCGTCCTGCCGCAGGCCTCCGGGCAGCCCGGCTACGGGCAGCAGGGCGGCTACCCGGACGACGGCTACGGCCAGACCTACGCCGGCGCCGCGGGCGGCGGCAACGACGGCTACGACGACGGCTACGGCCGCGGCGGCGGCGGCCGGCGCGGCGAGGACCCGCCGAAGAAGAGCAACACCTCCTGGGTCGTGCTGGCGGTGGCCGCCGTGCTGGTCCTGGTCGGCACCTTCTTCGTCGCCCAGGCGATGTTCGGCGACAAGGGCACCAAGGAGGCCGCGAAGGTCACCGCCCCGAACCTGGTCGGCAAGACCCTGGCCGAGGCCAGGACGGCCGCCGCCGGGGTCGGCCCCAAGCTCGTGGTGACCGAGGGCGACAAGATCGCCTGCCCGGACACCAACGTCAAGAAGGACCAGGTCTGCACCCAGACCCCGACGCCGGGCACCCAGGTCGCGGAGACGTCCACCATCACGGTGCAGGTCTCCTCGGGCCCGGCCAAGGCGCAGGTCCCCGGCGTGGTCGGCAAGCCCAAGGACCAGGCCGTCAAGGCGCTCGCCGACCTCGGCTTCACCAACGTCACCACCGAGTACAAGGACGACGACAACGCCGCGCAGGACACCGTCACCGCCCAGGACCCGGCGGCCAACGCGACCGTCGACCCGAGCGCCGCGATCAAGCTGACCGTGTCGCAGGGCAAGACCAAGGTGAACGTGCCGAACGTGGTCGGCTCCCAGAAGGAGGACGCGACGGCCACCCTCCAGGGCCTCGGCTTCCAGGTGGACGCCTCGAAGACCGTGCCGGCCCCCGACCCGAGCAAGGTCAACACCGTCGCCTTCCAGTCGGTCCCGGCCAACACCAAGGCCCCGGCCAACACCAAGATCTCGCTGACCGTCTTCAAGGCACAGGACAAGCCCCAGGTCCCGCCGCTGGCGAACGTCAAGCTGGGCGACGCCGCCAACCAGCTGAAGGCGCTCGGCCTGACCTACGTCGTGGTCAGCGGCCCCGCCGACCCGAACGCGACGGTGCAGCAGACCAACCCGCCTGCCGGCACCCAGGTCGACCCGAACACCCAGATCCAGCTGTACACCAAGGCGGCCGAGCCGCCCAAAGGGGGCGACCCCACCACCACAC
>NZ_JBIVVI010000097.1:0-13204 GCF_044757675.1 Kitasatospora sp. NPDC091257 | reverse complement strand
CTGTGCCCGTTCCGGACCCCGTGGCCCCCGTGCCGGCGGCCCCGAGCCCGGTCGCGCCCAGCCCCGCGGCCTCGCCGAGCGCGGTGCGTCCGAGCCCGCTGTGGCCGACCCCGTCGGCTCGACCGGTGTTCCACGCCCCGGCGACGAAGCCCGCGCCCATGGCCCGGCACCACCAGGGCATCTCGATGACCACCACGATGCTGATGATCATGGTTCCTGCCGTGATCGCGGCGGCTGCCCTGCGGCCGGGTCGCGGTGGCCGAGGACGCGGTGGCCGCTCGGGTCCGTCCTGACCGTCTCCCGGCGGTCCGTCGACCGGTTTCCGGTCGGCGGCGGCCCCGCCCCTGCGGCCCGGGGCCGCCCCCTGAACCTTTTCCTTTCCGTCACAAGCCAAGCCAGAGAAGGGAGTTCCCATGTCCGAGTGGGTGGCGTTGATCATCGCCATGGCGTCGGCCTGTGCCGTCGTCGTGGCGGTGGTGGTGCTCAGGCAGCGCCGACCGATCGAGGAGAGCACCGACGAGACCCCGGACGTCATCGAGTACATCACGATGATGATCGGGGTGGTCTACGCGATCGTCCTCGGCCTCGCCATCGCGGGTGTCTGGGAGGCGCGCGGCGCCGCACAGGACGACCTGTTCCGCGAGGCGCAGTCGCTGCGCGAGGTGAGCGACCGCGCGGTGATCTACCCGGTGGAGTTCCGGGACCAGGTCCGGGCCGACGTGGACGCCTACGTCTCGTACGTCGTGAACACCGAGTGGGACTACATGAAGGAGAACGGGGCGATCACCGAGAAGGGCGACCAGCTGCTCCAGAAGCTCCAGAACGACGTCGCCACCCGGGCGCCCGCCTCCGACCTGGAGTCGCAGTCCTACCAGCCGATCATGGACCGGGTCAGCGAGGCATCGGAGGCCCGCAATTCGCGCGGGCAGAACGCCGGGCCGACGATGCCCGGGGTGGTCTGGCTCGGTCTGATCGGCGGTGCGGTGGTGACCGTCGGCATGCTGTTCGCGCTGCAGATCCGGCGCACGCCGCGGGAGTTGACCCTGGCGCTCTGCTTCAGCGTGCTGATCGCCTTCCTGCTGTTCATGATCTGGGACTTCGACAATCCGTTCTCCCGGAGCGTGTCGGTGACCACCCAGCCGTTCGAGGACCTCTTCCCCTCGCTCAACCTCGGCGGCTGAGCGGGCGGAATCCGCTCGGTGTCGGCTCGGTGTCGGCTCGGCCTCCGCCCGGGATCCGGCCAGGTGATCTTCGGATAATCTGGCCCGGATTGTCGGGGGCCGGCCCCGGCGGAAGGAACAAGGGGATTCTCAGCAGTGTCCGACCCGACGCCGGATCTCGGCGCCCACTACCCGCCGGCCCGCCCGGAGCGCGCCTGGTTGTGGCTGCCCGCCTCGGAACGGCTCCGGCGGAAGAAGCAGCGCCGGATGTGGGAGGAGTACCGGAAGCGCTACCGCCCGGAGGACGAGGCCAAGGCCCGGCGGCGCAAGCACCTCCGGGACGAGGGTACGGACTGCTGCCTCGACGGCTGCTGCGAGTTCGCCGACCCCTGCCTGATCGCCCTGATCCCGGTGATGATGGTCTCCGGCGTCCGGTTCGCCCTCACCGGCGCGCGCGGACGCCGGACGGCCGACCCGTCGGCCCCCGCCCCGCGCGGGTTCGCGGCCGGAGTGCTGTACGGCGCGGTGCGCCACTACCGCACCGAGGTCAGCCCCCGGCGTCCGGCCTGCTGCCCGTACACGCCGTCCTGCTCGACCTACGCGGTGCAGGCACTGCACCGGCACGGCGCGCTGCGCGGGGCCCGGCTGACGGCCGGACGGCTGCTGCGCTGCCGCCCGGGCGCCGGCGGGACGGACCCGGTGCCGCCGCGCTGAGCCGCGTCGACTCTCGGGCGGTCGAGGCACGGAGGCACGGACGGCCCGCGCGGAGTTTCCGCGCGGGCCGCCGCTCATGCACTCATGCGCTCATGGCCGACGGGGCGTCAGCGCAGGCTGCTGTCCATCGAGTTGAGCATCGTGCCGGAGGCGTCGTCGTTCTCCAGGGAGAAGGCGAACAGCCCGCCCAGGCCCTTGCTCTTGGCGTAGGCCCCGCGCGCCTGGACGGCCTGCGGAGTGTCGCCGGTCCAGAAGTTGGTGCCGTCGTAGACCCAGCTGCTCTCGGTGACCGGGTCCCAGTGGGTCTGCGCCGCGGTCGGGTTGAGCTCCTTCCAGGCGGCCAGGCCGGCCTCCTGGCTCAGCGGCTTCTTCGCCGTCGGGCCGGTCGCGCTCTGGTACAGGCCGTAGTTGGAGCCGGCCGGGACGCCGGTCCAGCCGCGCCAGTAGAACGGGATGCCCAGCACGATCTTGTTCGCCGGGAAGCCGCCGGGGATGCCGTACTCGGGCAGGCCGGTGGTGTACGCGGCGATCGTGGTGTCCACGTTGTACTTGCGGGTGCCCGGGGTGATCGGTGTGGTCGGGTCGGCCGGGCTGTCGTGCAGCGGGTCCTGGTGGTTGGTCGGGCCGGTGGCGTCCCACGCGCCGTGCATGTCGTAGGACATCACGTCGGCGTAGTCCAGGTAGGCGCCGATCTTGTCGGTCTCCAGCTGGGCGACCTTGTCCTGGCCGCTGGGCAGCGCGGCGGTCAGCAGGTACCGCTTGCCCTGGGCGGCGCCGAGGGCGTCCAGCTGGGTGCGGAACTCCTTGAGCAGCAGGGTGTAGTTCTGCTTGTCGGCCGCGGAGTAGTGGTTGCCGGTGTGGCCGCCGGCCGAGCCCGGGTACTCCCAGTCGAGGTCGACGCCGTCGAAGAGGCCCGCCGCCGAGGCCGGGCCGCCGGAGGCGTCACCGGCCACGCCGGTCGGCAGGTTCCCCTTGAGGAACATGTCGACGCAGGAGGAGACGAAGGCCTTGCGGGAGGAGTCGGTGGCCGCCGCGTCGGAGAAGTACTTGGAGTACGTCCAGCCGCCGATCGAGATGGTGAGGCGCAGGTTCGGGTACTTGGCCTTCAGCTGCCGGAGCTGGTTGAAGTTGCCCTTGAGCGGCTGCTCCCAGGTGTCGCTGCTGCCGTCCACACTGGTGCCGGCGCCGTAGTCGGCCTGGTAGTCGGCGTAGGCGTCGCCCGCGCCGTCACCGGCGTTCGGGTTGGACTCGTTGGCCGAGTCGGAGGCCTTCACCGCCTGGAAGCAGGTGAACTTCGTGGGGTCGATGTTGGCGAACGCGTAGTGGACGACGTCCAGCTTGGCCGCCGCGCCGCTGGTGTCGACGTTCTTCGCGTTGTACGCGTTCTCGTAGACGCCCCACTGGTCGAAGTAGGCCGAGCGGACCGGCTGCTGGGCCGGGGCGGCCGCGGTCGTGGTGCTCACCGGGGCGGACTGGGCGGAGGCGTGGCTGCCGGAGTAGCCCTGGACGCTGAAGGTGTAGCTCTTGCCCGGCAGCAGCGAGCTGACCGCGACGGAGGTGCCCATCGAGGTGGCGACGAGCTGGCCGTTGGACCACACCTTGTAGGCGACGGCGCCGTCACCGCTGGTGAGGGTGGAGGGCTGCCAGGTGAGCACCACCGCGTTGGACGTCGTCCTGGTGACCGCGAAGCCGGTCGGGGTGGTGACCTTGCCGTCCCCGGCCGGGCCGCTCGCGGTGGCCGTCGGGGTCGGGGTGGTGGTCGTGGGGGTGCCGGTCGGGCTGTTGGTCGCCGTCGGGCTGCCGGTGGCGGTCGGGCTGCCGGTCGCCGTGGGGCTCGCGGTCGCGGTCGGGCTGGCCGTGGCGGTCGGACTGGTGGTGGCCGTGGGGCTGGCGGTCGCGGTGGGCCCGGCCGGGCCGGTCAGGGTGAGGTCGTCCGCGTAGTACGTGCCGGTGCCGTACCAGCCGTGGGTGAAGACCGTGACGGAGGTCGTGGTGGCACCGGTGGTGAAGGTGGTGCTCAGCTGGTTCCAGCCGGTCCCGCCCGGCGTCCACACCGAGGAGTTGACGCCGGTACCGGTGGCGCCCAGGTAGACGTAGCTGCCCTGGACCCAGCCGGCCAGGGTGTACGTGGTGTTCGGCTGGACGGCGACGGTCTGCTGGCACTGCGCGGTGTCGGCGGCCGAGGCGGCGCCGCTGAGCGCGCGGCTCCCGCCGTGCACCGGGGTGGTGACGACGGACCCGTTGGAGCAGGTCCAGCCGGCCAGGGTGCCGGTCTCGAAGTCGCCGTTGGCCAGCAGGTTGACCGGGGCGGCCGAGGCGGAGCCGAAGGTCAGGGCGATGGCGGCGCCGCTGGTGGTCAGGGTGGCGGCCAGGGCCAGCGCGGTGGCCCGCCTGCGCTGGGCGGCCCGGCGGCCGGCACGCTCCCCGGCGGGGTTGGCGGGCCGTGCGGGCATGACGCGATCGTGCATGCGGTGGGTCCTCCGGATGTGTGGGGGTTCCGGCGGTGCGGTGGCCCGGACGGGCCGAGGGGAGCCGGCCCGGGCGCGGTGGGGGCGCGCGGGCTGGTGACACGTGCTGACGAGCGGTGCGCGGACACGACGGGCGGTCGGCCCGTGCACGTCACGACTGAACAGATTGGACTGGACCAATATTCGCCGTCAAGGGTGTCCGCCCGCTGGACCGCCTCCGGCCCCGGCGGCGGCCCCGGACAGCGGCGGCCGGGGTGGCGCGGGCCCGGTAGGTTGGCCGGTACGAGCAGGCCCGTCGAACGCAGGAGGCGCGATGGACAGCCAGGACTGGGACGACCGCTACGCCGCGAGCGAGCTGGTGTGGGGCGCGGCGCCCAACCAGTGGGTGGTCCGTGAACTGACCGGCCGCACCCCCGGCCACGCCCTCGACCTCGCCGCCGGAGAGGGCCGCAACGCCATCTGGCTGGCCGCTCAGGGCTGGGAGGTCACCGGACTGGACTTCTCCGCCGTCGCCCTGGAGCGCGCCGAACGGCTCACCGCCGACCTGCCCGACGAGGTCGCCGACCGGCTCACCTGGCGCCACGGCGACGCCCGCGCCTTCGAGGCCCCCGCCGCCGGCTACGACCTCGTCCTGGTCGCCTACCTCCAGATCCCGGCCTCGGGCCGCCGGGCCGCTCTGCGCCGCGCCGCCGACGCGCTCGCCCCCGGCGGCACCCTGCTCGTCATCGGGCACGACCTGAGCAACCTCACCGAGGGCGTCGGCGGCCCGCAGGACCCGGCCGTGCTCTTCACCCCCGAGGACGTCCTGGCCGACCTCGCCGACCGCGGGCTGCGCCCCGTCCGGGCCGAGCGGGTGCACCGTACGGTCGGCGGCGAGCCCGGGCACAAGGGCGGTGAGGCCGGCGCGGGCGGACGGGTCGCGGTGGACGCGCTGGTGCGGCTGGAGCGCGGCGCCGGGTGACTCCCGGCCGCCGGCCCTCGGGGAGGCCGGCGGCACCTGCCGTCCGGCGGAGCCCGGTCCGCCCGGCGGCGTACGACGGCTGACGAGGCGTCAACTAGCGTGTGAGCCATGAGGATTCGCGTGCTTCCGGCGACCGTGGCCGCCGCGCTGCTGCTGACCGGTTGCGGTGGTGCGGGTCCGGGCTCCGGCTCCGCCGACGAGGAGCGGCCGGGGCCCGGACCGGCCGGCGTGTCGCCGACCGGCCCGCCCTCGGCCGCCGTGCCCTCGGTGGCCGCGCCCTCGGGCAGTGCGCCCCCGGCCGGTGCCGAGCGTCGCGCCGACGGCGCCCAGCTGCTCTACCGCGCCGGGGGCGGCCGCAGCGCGCAGAACCCGGCCTTCTCCCCGGACGGCCGCTCCGTCCTGCTGACCGAGTTCAGCGGGGGCTACAACAAGGGCGCCGCCGCCCTCGGCGTCCTGTCACTGGACGGCGGCGCCCCGCGCACGGTGCTGGAGGACCCCGACCGGGCGGCCGTCAACCTCCCGGGCGCCAGCTGGAACGCGGCCGCCGACGCCTTCGCCTTCGCCACCGACCGGGAGTCCGGGCACGACGAGATCTGGCTGATGCGGCCGGGCGGCGCCCCCGAGCGGGTGACCGGGCACGCCGACGGCAGTGGCTACAGCGAGCCGAGTTTCTCCCCGGACGGCGAGTGGATCGTCTTCCAGCAGAGCCGGGAGCCGGAGCACGCCGCCGTGCCGGGCGACGCGGCCGAACAACAGGACTCGCTCTGGAAGGTCCGCCGCGGCGGCGGCGCTCCCGTCCTGCTGGTGGACGGCCGGGGCACCGGCACCGACAACCGGCAGCCGAACTGGTCCCCGACGGGCGACCGGATCGTCTTCCAGCGGCGGAGCGCGGGCCGCGAGGACTGGTCGCTGTGGACGGTGGACCCGGACGGCGGCGGACTGCGGCGGGTCACCGGGGCGCCGGGCGAGCACACCGACCCGAGCTGGTCCCCGGACGGCCGCTACCTGGTCTTCTCCTCCACCCTGGGCGACCTGCCGAACGCCCAGGTCTTCGTGCTGGAGGCGGCCGGCGGCACTCCCGTCCGGGTGACCCGCGACGACGGCGCCTACGACGGCGCGCCGAGCTGGTCCCCGGACGGGCGGTGGATCGCCTTCGAGTCCGCCCCGGGCGGCGAGGCCGGCCCCGCCGCCCTCTGGCGCATCCCGGCGCCCGGCCCGGTGTCCGTCAGCCGACGGTGATCGTCACCACCGAGTACTGCGCGACGGTCAGCGGCACGCTGACCGTCCCGCCGGTGACGGTGTACGGGACGGCCTTGGGCGCCGGGTCGGTGCCGTCCGGACTCGCGACGGTGACGGCGGAGACGCTCGCCCCGGCCGGGAGGGCCCAGGAGAGCGTGCAGTTGGCGGGCGCGCTGCGGAACGCCGCCGGGGTGTCGCCGAAGTTGGTGAAGTTCACCAGGTGGACGACGGTGTCGGTGCCGAGCCGTCGGGCGTCCAGGAAGATCCGGCGGTCCCCGGCCAGGGTGACCTCCGGCGGGGCGGACTGGCGAACGGCGGTGAGCAGTTGGTCGGCCGAGGCCTGGTCGGTCCTGGTGAGGTAGCTCAGCCCGGGCAGCGCCTTGACGTACCAACAGCTGCCGCTGCCGTAGGAGTTCTGCCTGGTGGCGGGCAACGGGTCGGCCCTGCGCAGGCCGAGCACGTCGGAGAGCGCGAACTCGCTGCGCTGTCCGCCCAGTTCGTCGAGCGCGGTGGGTGCCGGTCCGGTGATCACGATCGTCCCGCCGGCCGCGACGAACCCGCGCAGCAGCGCCGCCTCGGCGTCCGAGACCGCCTGGAGGTTGGGCAGCAGCAGGACCTTGAACCGGGCCAGGTCGTCGGCGGTCAGGCCGGGGCTGGGCACCGTGTCGAACGGGACGTGGGCGTAGACCAGCGCCTTGACGGTGCCCCGGAACTCACCGAGCCAGGGCAGCGAGGCGCAGCTCATCTCCGGGTCGTCGCCGCCCCACCAGTCGGCGATCCCGGCCGGGGCCGTGGCGTTGACGTACATCCCGTTGCCCTCGCCGGGGGACACGTAGTCCCGGGACGGCGCGGAGTGGTAGACGCCGACCCGCGCGATCGACACCGGGTCGTAGAGCCTGGTCTGGTTGGTGCGCACGAAGCGGTACATCCGGGTGCGCATCGCGGCGTCCACGGTGTCGTTCTTGAACGGGGTCTTCACCTCGTACGGGTTGCAGCCGGCCGCGATCAGCTGGGACATCACCAGCGAGGCGTCGTCGGCCTGCCAGCCGTAGGAGAACGCCCAGGCCGGCTTGGTGCCGCTGGCGGCGCGGGCGTACTTGTACATGGAGATCAGGCAGACCCAGTCGGCGGCGGTGGCGTGCCGCATGCCGTCGTAGTTGCCGAGGATGTCCACCTCCCAGACCTGGCCGACGGCGCCGGGGGCCTGGCGCAGGTAGCCGCCGTCCAGGCCGATCGAGGTGGCGTAGCGGTAGTCCATCGACACGGTCTCGACGAAGGTGACCAGGTCGGGGTTGACCGAGCGGCCGGCGTCGGCGATGTCCAGCTGGAACCGGAGCAGGTTGCGGTGGCGCCACTCGACGTAGCGGCGGAAGACCGGGTCGGCGAAGTTCGCGGCCTTGGGCAGGGCGAGGCCGGTGTCGGCCTTGAACGCGGCCGCGCCCCAGGTGGAGGCGTCGCACCAGGAGAGCACGCCGTCGAAGTAGATCGGGACGTCCGGCCAGATGCCGTCCACACCGGTCGCGGCCACGCCCTTGATCCGCTTGAGGTAGTAGTCCCGCCAGGGCGAGTTGGGGCTGAGCCAGACGCTCTCGTCGCCCGGGTCGACCCAGACCACCACGCTGCCGTAGAACACGTTGGGCTTGCCGGCGAGGTCGCGCTGGACCCAGTTCTTGCCCTGGTCGTTCTTGTAGAAGGAGCGGCCCTTCTCCCCGCCGGGGGAGATCAGCTCCAGCGACGGGTAGTACATGACGACCTTGAGGCCGGCCGCGTGGGCCAGGCCGGTGAACTGCTTCACCTCGGCCATGTGGGCGGCGAACTGGGCGTCGGTGAGCCAGTCGGAGAGCAGGGTGTCCAGCTCGATGACGCTGACCTCCTGCGCCTTGAGGGCGTCCACGGCGCTCTGCATGTCGGCGGGCTCGTTGAAGGTGCCGTCGGCGATGCGGGCGTAGCGGGCCCAGTCCGGCCAGGTCTGCGCGGCGGCTCCGGCGCGCAGCCCGGCGTGGGAGGACGGCCAGAGGCCGTCGTACTGCGCCGTGCCGAAGTCGCTGTCCGGTGCCGGGGCGGCCCAGGCCGTGCCGCCGGGCAGCAGCCGGACGGTGGCCAGCGCGCCGCCGGCGCCGAGGCCGGCCCGGAGCAGCCGGCGCCGGCCGAGGCGGGGTCCCTCCGGTCGCTGCGGTGTTGCGTGCTGTCCGGTTCCGTCGTGCCGTTCGGTTCCTTCGTGCTGCTCGGGCATGGTGGTCCCCCCAGCGAGAGCGGGCGGCGCGCGTCGGCACGGCCCGGGAACGGTCGTGAGCACTGCGAGTCGTGGGTACTTCTCCGTCGTGGGCACGGTGAGGCGTGGGCACCGCGATCGGCGCGTGGACGGCGCGTCGGTGCTGCCGGGCGCCGTCCCGGGGCCGACCCTAGACCGTGTGCCGCCCCGGCCGTCCGGTCGCGGTCCACGGTTACGCCAGACGTCGGACCGCCGGTTCCCTCAGTGTGCGGACCGTTGTCGGGGTGAGGTCCGGGGGAGTACGGGGTACAGGTGCTCGCAGGGCACCGTCGATGATCATAAATTCTCTACAGTGCTGTAGATTCGCGGCACGGACGGTGGCAGAACGGAGGAGGACGCGATGAGCGTTTCGCTGGCCAAGGGGCAGAAGATCAGCCTGGAGAAGCCGGGGGGTGGGCAGCTGAGCCTGGTCCGGATGGGCCTCGGCTGGAAGGCGGCGGAGCGCAAGGGCTTCCTCGCCAAGCTGCTCGCCGCCGGCCGGGAGATCGACCTGGACGCCTCGGCGGTGCTGTTCGCCCAGGGGCGACCGGTGGACGTGGTGTTCTTCCAACACCTCAACAGCAACGACGGTTCGGTCCGGCACAGCGGGGACAACCTGGTCGGCGGCGCGGGCGACGCGACCGACGACGAGTCGATCACGGTCAACCTGACCACCGTCTCCGCCGAGGTCGACCAGATCGTCTTCACCGTCAACTCCTTCACCGGGCAGACCTTTCAGGAGGTCGAGGCGGCGTTCTGCCGGCTCGTGGACGAGACCACCGGCGTCGAGCTGGCGCGCTACACGCTCACCGGCGGCGGCCCGTACACCGCGCAGATCATGGCCAAGGTGCAGCGCACGGAGACCGGCTGGCAGATGGCCGCGATCGGCCAGCCGGCCAGTGGGCGTACCTTCCAGGACCTGATGCCGGAGCTGGTCAAGCACCTCTGATCGCCCGTGGCGGGTTCCGGCGCCCCGGCGTCAGTCGATGTCGCGGCGCCGGAACCCGACCAGGGCCAGGGCGATCAGGGCGGCCGCGACCAGGGTGAGCACGGCGAGCGGCGTCCAGTCCATCGCGGCCGCCGGGAGCCGGGGCACCCGGCCGTACGGGGAGAGCCGCTCCAGGCCCGCGGGGAGGTCGAGCAGCGGGCCCAGGTAGCCGATCACGAAGGCGTACCCGGGCACCAGCCAGGCCAGCGGCGCGGCCCGGGGCAGCCAGCCGTACACCGCGGCGGCGAAACCCACCGTCACCCACTGGGCCGGCGCGAAGGCCAGTGCCGCGCCGGTCAGCCGCAGGAACGCGCCCCCGTCGCCGCTGGACAGCGCCCCGGCCAGGCCGAAGCCCACGCCCGCCGCCAGCAGGACGGCGGTGGAGCCCAGCAGGGCCGCCGCCAGGTGCCCGCCCAGCCAGGCCGACCGTGACACGCCGGTGGCCAGCACCGGCACCGTCCGTCCGGCGCTCTCCTCGGCACGCGGGCGCAGCGTGGCCAGCACCGCGTGGACGCCGCCGAGCACGGCGACCACCAGCATGGTCAGCGCGGCGTAGGAGTCGGCGAGGGTGTGTCCGCCGAGCCGCTCCAGCGCCTCCCGGATCCGGTCGACGTCCCCCAGCATCGAGTCGGCGTCGCCGAGCAGCGAACCGTACATCGCGCCGACCAGCAGCAGGGCGGCCGCGAAGCCGCCGAACAGACCGCGGTGCAGGCGCAGCGCCAGGCCGAACGGGGTGCCCAGGGCCGGGCCGCCGGTGGCGGGGCCGGGACGGGCGGCGCGCAGGCCGGCGCCGTGGTCGCGGCGGCTGCTGAGCGCGAACCCGGCGGCGGCGGTCGCGGCGGTCAGGGCGAGCGCGGGCAGCAGCGGCCACCAGCGGTCGTCCACGAAGGGGTAGCTGCGCTGCAGCCAGCCGATCGGGGAGGCCCAGGAGAGCGCGCCCGAACCGGCGTCCCCGGCGGCGCGCAGCGCGTACGCGCCGCCGAGTACGGCGAGGGCGAGCCCGGAGGCGGTCCGGGCGTGCGCACCGAGCTGGACGGTGACGGCGGCCACCGCGGCGAACAGCAGCCCGGCGAGGGCGGTCGCGGCGCCGTACAGCGCCGATCCGCCGGCGGTGAGGCCGGGGACGCCCAGCGCGGGCAGGCCGGCCGCGAGCAGCAGGCCGAGCGCGAGGTCGGCGACGGCGGCGGTGGCCAGGGCGGCGGCGAGCGGGGCGTGCCGGCCGACGGCGGCCGAGCGGAGCAGTTCGGCGCGGCCGCTCTCCTCCTCGGCCCGGGTGTGCCGGGTGACGGTGAGGACGCTCAGCAGCCCGGCCAGGACGGCCAGCAGACCGAGCATCCGGTGGCCGAGCATGGCGCCCCAGGTGTAGTCGGCCAGGTAGTGGGCCGGTCCGCTCATCGCGAGCATCGCCGGGTTGTCCGAGCCGTGGGCGATGGAGGCGCGGTCGGCGGCGGTCGAGTAGAGGGTGTGGACGCTGTTGGCGGTGGACAGGGTGACCAGCCAGAGGCCGAGCACCCAGGCGGACAGCCGCAGCCGGTCGCGGCGCAGGGCGAAGCGGAGCAGCGTGGTGGTGCCGGCCAGGGTGGTGCGGGTCGCCGTGCGGCGAGGGGCGGCGGTGCGGCCGGTGGCCGGTTCGGCGGCGGTGGCGGTCATCGCAGGGTCTCGCCGTCGGCGCGGTGCCCGTCGGCGGCCGGCTCGTCGCCGTAGTGGCGCAGCATGAGCTCCTCCAGCGTGGGCGGGTGGCTGAGCAGGCCGCGCAGTCCGGCCGCGCTCAGGAGCCGTACCGCGGCGTCGAGTTGGGCGCCGTCCACGGCGAACCGGACCCGGTCGCCCTCGGTGTGCAGGCCGTGCACGCCGGTCAGCGCCTCCAGTCCGGGGACCGGGCGCAGGGTCCGGGCCTCGACGGTGGTGCGGGTGAGGTGGCGCAGCTCGTCGAGGGAGCCGCTCTGCACGACCCGGCCGTGCCGGACGATGCTGACCCGGTCGCCCAGCTTCTCCACCTCGTCCAGGATGTGGCTGGAGAGCAGGACGGTGCGGCCGTCCTCCTTGGCCCGGCGCACGACGTCCTGGAAGACCACCTCCATCAGCGGGTCGAGGCCGGAGGTCGGCTCGTCGAGCAGCAGCAACTCGGCGTCGGAGGCGAGCGCGGCGACGATGGCGACCTTCTGCCGGTTGCCCTTGGAGTAGCTGCGGCCCTTCTTGGTCGGGTCGAGGGCGAAGCGCTCGATCAGCTCGTCGCGGCGGCGGCGGTCGAGCCGGCCGCGCAGCCGGGAGAGCAGGTCGATGGCCTCGCCGCCGGTGAGGTTGGGCCAGAGCTCGACGTCGCCGGGCACGTAGGCGAGGCGGCGGTGCAGCTCGACGGCGTCGTGCCACGGGTCCTTGCCGAGCATGCGGGCGCTGCCGCCGTCGGCGCGCAGCAGGCCGAGCAGGACGCGGATGGTCGTGGACTTCCCGGATCCGTTGGGCCCGAGGAAGCCGTGGACCTCGCCGGTCTCGACGGTGAGGTCGAGGCCGTCCAGCGCGGTGGTCCGGCCGAAGGTCTTGCGGAGGCCGGACAGGGTGATGGCCTTGGTCATGGTTGTGAAGCTATCGTAATTTCAGAAAAACGTGAATATTGGGAAGCGTTAAAGTTCGACAGGGACGAGTGATCACCGGAAAGGGGCTCAGGGTGGTGCAGGGAACGAAGGGGCCGGGGGAGCCCGAGGAGGAGCGCGAGGACAAGGCGCTGTCGGACTTCGTCGAGCGCTTCGCCGCGGAGCTGGTGGTCGCGGGCATGGGCCGGATGCCGTCCCGGATCTTCTCCTGCCTGATGGCGGAGGAGAGCGGAGTGCTCACCTCCGCCGAACTCTCCGAACGGCTGCGGATCAGCCCGGCGGCCGTGTCCGGCGCGATGCGCTACCTGATCCAGGTCGGCCTGGTCGCCAAGGAGCGCGAGCCCGGCTCCCGGCGGGACCGCTACCGGGTGCTCAACGACGTCTGGTTCGAGTCGCTGACCCGGCGCGACGAGATCATGCTGCGCTGGATCCGGGTGCTGCGCGACGGCGAGGCCACCGTCGGCGCCGGCACCGTGGCGGGGGATCGGCTGGCGGAGAGCGCAGCCTTCTTCGAGTTCATGATCGACGAGCTGCACGGGATGCTCGGCCGCTGGCGCGAGCACCGCGCGGCCGGTACGCGGTAGCGGGTCGGCCCGGCGCGGAGCGTCGGCACGGGGTGCGTTCTGCGGCGGGAAGACCGCGCTCACCGGCCCGGTGGAGATCCACCCCCGCGCCGGGGAGCCGCTGCCGACGGTCGGTCGGTGCTGCTCGGTGTTCGACTCCGTGGGCCGGGACGAGGCCGAATGCGGTGGCGTCGTTGACGTTGCCCGGGGTGAGCACGATCGACAGCGGCAGGCCCCGGCCGTCGACGGCGAGGTGGACCTTCGTGGTC
>NZ_JBIVVI010000096.1:0-13230 GCF_044757675.1 Kitasatospora sp. NPDC091257 | reverse complement strand
CAGGCGCTGCGGCGCCACCCGGGGCAGCAGCACGGCGCGGGAGGGACGCGGGATCCGGCTGATCACCGAGCCGATCAGGGTGCCGATCGACACCCCGAAGACCGCCGACACGGCCGTCAGCACCGACTGCGCGCCGTTCCCGACCTCGATCTGCGCGGTGTGCAGGAGGCCGAAGGAGCCCGGTACCACGATCCAGAACGCCGGGAGGTAGAGCACCTGCCAGAGCGGACCGCCCGGCAGCCAGTGCACCAGGGTGGCCGCGGCCGCGGCGGTGACCGCGCCGGCCAGGCCGCCGACCGCCGCGCCGTGCGCCGACCCCACCACCACCTGGACCGTGACGCTGACCGCGATCACCACGACGATCCACGGGACGGCCGAGGGCGGGGTGTTCACGCTGACCACCACGCCCGCCACCGCGAGCGCCAGCCCCAGCGCGATCACCCACCAGCTCGGCCTGGCGACCTGCACGTCGGCCAGCGCGGCGGCCGGCACGCCGGCCGCCGTCGCGGCCGCGGCCACCCCGGCGAGGAACAGCGCCAGCTGCACCGCACCGGACACCAGCCGGGCCGTACCCGCGCTGGCCGCACCCGCGGCGATCTCCGACAGCCCGGTGACGAGCAGTCCGCCCGGCAGCAGGATCGCCAGCGTGGCCACGATGGTCCGCAGCGGGCCCTCCAGCAGCCCGGCCCGGGCGAGCGAGAGGACCAGCAGCGCGACCAGGAAACCGGCGGTGACGGGCAGCAGTGGCCGCAGGTACGGCAGCCGCCGGGCGAGCACGGTCAGCCCCACGACGATCAGCGAGCCGACCCCGGCCGCCAGCACGTTCGCCGCCACCGGCTGGAGGAAGAGACAGACCCCCACCCCGACCGGCAGCGCCCCGAGGTCCGACACCCACGCGGGCCGGCGGGCCGGCGCCCGCCGGATCCCGTCCAGCTCGGCGAGCGCCCGGGGCCCGTCGAGCTCGCCCGCCCGCAGCCGGTGCACCAGGTGGAGGACGTCGGCTGTCTGCTCGAACCGCAGCGCGGTGCCGACCGGCTGGAACCGGGTGGCGTCGTCCGGCCCCAACGCGACGAAGAGCCCGTTGGTCAGGGCGGCGACCCGCACGTCCGGCGCCCCCAACGCCCGCCCCAGCCAGTGGAGTTCCTCTTCGACGTCATGGACGGGCAGGCCGCCGCCCAGCAGGGCTTCGCCCAGTTCGAGCAGCAGACGGCGGAGCGGGTCGGGCGGGGCGTCGGTGCCCCGGACCGGGGGAGACTTGCTTGGCATGGCAGGTATCGTCCCATCCCGCCCGAATCGGTCCGGCTGTGCCCCGGTCTGTTCGGTTTACCGCCGTTCCCGGCCGAGCCGGCGGCGGAGGCCGGCCCGGGACACGAGCGCGCGCCCCGCCCCGGTATCCGCCCCCGGGCAGTAGCATCGCTTTCAACCTCTTTGGGATGCTTTCCGGTGAATCGGCGACGGCCCGACCGTGCGCAGGAGGACCGCCCGCCGGCGTTGGGGGAGATGTGACCGTCGTCGCCGCCGTAGCCCGCTCCACCCGGGTCCGGCCGCTGACCGCCGCCGAGCTGCTGGCGGAGGCGGTCGCCCGGGCCGGGCTCTGGGAGCTCCTCGCCGAGCGGGCCCACGGCGATCCGGAGGCGGTCCCGGTGCTGTTGACCCCGGGCACCTCCGCGTACGGCGATCCGGCGACCGCGGTCAGCGCCGCCCTGGTCGAGCACCTGATCGACCTCCTGCACGACCGCGGCTACCGCGAGGTCACCGTCGGCGCCGCCCGCTGCGGCCCCGACACCTGGCTGGCCGGCCCCGGACTCCTCCAGGCCTGCCGCCGGCTCGGCTACGGCGGGCGCACCCCGCAGGGCAACGCCTACCGCGTCGTGGACCTGTCCGAGGAGGTCGGGCCGGCCGAATTCCCCGACTCCGCCGTCCTGCACGGCAGCGGCATGGCCCGCAGCTGGCTGGACGCGGGCTTCCGGATCAACATCGCCAAGAACAGCACCCACCCGGAGTTCGGCTACGCCCTGTGCCTGGCCAACCTGTTCGGCGTGCTCCCGCAGGACGACAAGCACCACCACTACCGCGCCCGCCGCGACGGCGCCGAGGTCATCCTGGACCTGCTGCGCTCCTACCCGCCGGACTTCCACCTCATCGACGCCGTGGTGAGCAGCCACGGCTGCGCCGGATCGCAGGTCGGCCGGCCGCTGCGGACGGACACGGTGATCGCCGCGCCCGACGGCGTCCTGGCGGACCTGGTCGGCGCCCTGCTCATGGGCGTCGACCCCGTCTCCTCGCCGCTCAACGCCCGGGTGCTCAGCGACCGCGGCCTGCCGGACGCCTACCGGATCGACGGCGACCTGACGCCCTACCCGGGCTGGCGCAACCCGCCGAGATCCCTGGTCGAGGCGGTGCGCCGGCTCGCCCCGGACGGACGGGCCCACCGGCTGTTCAGCGTCGCCGCCTGGCACGTCGCCCCGGGCACGGAGGTCACCGACCCGGCGCTCGCCCGCCTCTCCCGCCTCCTCACCTCGCTGATCCGCGCCGCGGACACCAACCCGGCCGCCGCCGCCACCCTGTGCGCGATGGTCGGCGCGGCGGCCTCGGCCTCCTCCACCGTCCGCGCCTGGCGGACCGGCAACGCCAAGGACGGCCTGCGGCGCCGGGACGTCTCCCTCGCGGTCGACCCCGACGCCTACACCCACGAGGACTTCGACCGGATCACCGACCTCCTCCGGCCGCTGGAGACGGTGATCGACGCGCTGCCCGCGGACGCCTGGCAGATGCGGTGGCAGCACGTCGGCCACTCGATCCTGTTCGGCTGCGAGCGCACCGTCAACGCGCCCTACCGGGAGTTCGTCCGGCGGGTCGACATCAGCCGGTCCATCAGCTACATGACCGACTACCTCGGCGGACGGGTCCACGTGGTGACCCGCGACGACCAGGGCCGGCCCACCCGCCAGATCGAACGCAACCTGTACCTGGCACAGCCGAACTACCTGGCGTACCACGGCGGCCCGCCCATCGACGTCTGCAAGCTGGAGTCGGTGGACTACCGCGAACACCGGCAGCGGATCTCCTGGCGCACGGTCCGCAGCCCGAACGGCTCCGCCGAGTACGACGACGGCTCGGTGACCTTCCTCCCCGCGGCCGACGGCGGCCGCACCCGGATCGTGATCCGGGTGCGCCAGCGGTTCACCCTCCCGCTGACCTGGCAGGTGATCCGCCCCGACACCCGGCCCAAACTCAGGGACCCGCTCGTCCAGGACTCCTACCAGCGCTTCTTCACCCGCACCCTCGACAACTTCGAGGCCCAGTACGAGGGACGCCCCTACCGGATCGGCCGGCCCTGGGAGGAGTTCGACGACCTGGAGGCGGCCGAGCTGCCCACCCAGCGGCTCACCGAGGCCGCCCGGATGGTGCGGACCGTCGCCTCCCAGGCCCTGACCGTGCCGACACCGCCGGGACGCCTGGGACCGGACGGCTTCTGGCACGTCTCGCCCGGCGACATCCCCACCCGCTCCCCCCTGCTGGACGAGTTCCGCGAGTCGCTGCGCCCGGCCGTGGCCGGCTTCTGGCAGGGGCTGCGCGAGGCCGCGGCCCGGGACCGGCGGTCGAGGAGGGCCCCGTGAGGGCGTGCGTCACCGGCGCCAGCGGGCTCGTCGGGTCCCACGTGGTGCGCGCGCTGCGCGCCGCCGGCCACGAGGCGCGGGCACTGGTGCGCCGCAGCAGCGATCTCCGGCAGCTGCACGGCCTGGACGTGCCCCTGGTCAACGCCGACCTGCGCGACCCGCTCAGCCTGCGGCCCGCGTTCGAGGGCTGCGACACGGTGTTCCACTGCGCCGCCGTGTTCGCCTACTGGGACACCAGCCGCGAGGAACTGGCCCGGGCCAACGTGGAGGGTACCTGCGAGGTGCTGCGGGCGGCGGCGGAGGCCGGGGTCCGGCGGGTCGTGGTGACCTCCTCCTCCATCACCTGCGGCTCGTCGGGCGGACCGGTGGCCCGGGACGAGGCGTGGACGCCCGGGGAGGAGTACCTGCCGGACTACTTCGTCACCAAGCTGGACCAGGAGCGGACGGCGTTCGCCCTGGGCGCCGAACTCGGCCTGGAGGTGGTGGCGGCCTGCCCGACCATCGTGGTCGGCGGGCCCGACTGGCGCCTGGTGCCCAGCAACGCGCTGATCACCCGGTACCTGGCCGACTCGCTGCGCACCACCTACCCGGGCGGCTGCAACATCGTCTCCGTCCGGGACGTCGCGGCGGGCCACGTGCTGCTCGCCGAGCGCGGCCTGCCCGGGGAGCGCTACCTGCTCGGCGGCGAGAACTGGGCCTGGCGGACCATCCACCAGACCGTCTCCGAACTGTGCGGCACCCGCGGACCGTGGGCCACCGCCAGCCACACCGGCGCGTACCTGGCGGCGACGCTGGGGGAGATCCGCGCCGTGCTGACCGCCCGGGCCCCGGCGACCACCCGGGCGGAGGCCCGGACGATGGGACGCTTCTACTGGTACCGGCACGACAAGGCCGCCGACCTCGGCTACCGGCCGAGGCCCGCGCGGCAGGCGCTGGTCGAGGCGCTCGGCTGGCTGGTGACCAGCCCGCACCTGTCGGACCGGGTCAGGTCCGGGCTGCGGCCGCACCCGGAGGTGACGGGCGCACGGGAACTGCTTCCCCGTCCGCTGGAGGAGGGGGGACCGGCCGCGGGCTGAGCGTCACTGCTTCGAGTTCCTGGCGCCGGAGGGCGTGGCGGCGGTGTCGGCGCCGTTCGTGTCGCCGCTCGTGTCGCCTCCGGTCGGTGCGTCGCCCTCCGGGGCGGGGGCGGTGTCGCCTCCCCGCGCGGTCGTGCGGAGTCGGTCGCGCAGGCGTTGTTCGTGTTCCCAGGTGACCTCCGCGACCCGCTGGCAGTAGTCCATGCCGAGCCCGCTCAGTTCCTGGGCGAACCTCAGGTCCTCGTCCGCGACGAACTTCCAGAACTCGCTGGTGACCTCCCCCCAGGCGAGCCTGCCGGTGGCCAGCCCGGCCGTCAGCTCCGCCCAGTCGCCCCACATCGTGGTCTGCAGTTGGGCGATGTTGGCCGCGGTGGACCGGAGGTTCTCCCAGCCCGCCTGGAGTTCTTCGTTCAGCTGCTCGGGGGTCTCGGGGCTCATGAGCACTCCTCGGTTCGGGTTTCTCAGTTCGGGTTTCCGGCATCGGCCGGCCGGGGGCTCAGCAGCGTGCTGTGGTGGAACCCCAGGCGGGGGTCGGTCCAGACGGGCAGGTCGGGGACGTGGGTGCGCAGCTCCGGCATCGCCACCCGCAGCCGTACGGTGTTGGCCGGGTAGTCGTACACGGTGATCGTGTTGAGCCCCCGGTTGGCGGTGAACAGCAGGGACTGGTCGGCGGAGAGCTGGCAGGCGTAGACGCCGTCGACGAGCGTGCCGCGGGTGACCCGCAGGGCGCCGACGAAGTGCTTGCTGCTTCGGCCGGGCGAGCCCCGGGTGAAGGCGTCGGTGACCTGCCGCGCCGCCTGCCGGGCGGAGCGCAACTGCGCGGCCAGGCGCGGGCGTTCGTCGATCACCCGGTACGAGGCGAAGTCGGCGAGGTCGATCATGACGATGGTGCCGCTGCCGCCGTTGCAGTAGATCAGCTCGCGGTCGGAGACGCAGACGTCCGAGTTGATGTGCGCGGGGAAGCTCTGCCCGCACGCCCAGTGCCGCAGGATCTGCCCGGTCTCGGCGTCGATCTCGTAGACGTACTCCTTGAAGTAGGCCATGGCCCACTCGTGCCAGTCCCGGCCCTCCTGCGGCAGAACACGGAAGGAGAGCGCGTAGAACCGCTCGTCGCCCGGGTGGCAGGCCACGTGCCAGCAGGTCGTCGGCAGCCGCACCCGCCGGGCGGTGCGCTTCTCCAGGTCGAAGATGCCCACTTCGGCGGCCTCGCCCCGGCCCGGGTGGTCCATGCCGCCGTAGACGAGGTACCGGCCGGAGGCGGTGCGCTTCATGGCGTGCGGCAGCTTGAGCAGGTGGTCGCCGATGCGCTCGGCCTCGGTGGGGCGGTCGAGGTCCATCAGCCACAGGCCGTCACCGATCGCGGTGACGCCGTGGGTGCCGTCCAGCCACACCATGTGGGTGCTGCTCTTGATGGCCGCGTCGGGGGGCTCGAAGCGCAGGGTGGAGACGCGTTCGCTCTCGTCCAGGGACTGCACGTCGTAGAACAGGAGTTGCTGCCCGGCGTTGCCGAGGAACCCGAACCTGCGGTCGGGGGTGATGCTGACGGCGTGGCCGCCCGAGACGCCGTCGTAGTACCGCACCCGGTAGGCGTACTCGCCACTGTCCGGGTTGTAGCGGAAGACGCAGACGCCGGCCGCGCCCTCCAGACCGTTCATGCCGTTCCCGTCCAGGGCGATGTGGAAGGCGTAGGGGTAGGTTCCCATCGTGTCGTGGCCTCCACTGATCATCGTATGAGGGGCACGGTTTGATCGCATGCGATGCGCACTGATTGTGACACGGTGAGTACGTACAGGGTCGCCTTGCGACGTGCGTGTGCGATCCAGGTGTGCAAGCCCGACGAGGGGTTCTGTCATCGAGTCGTGACGTTGGGTGATCGCCCTCCGTTGGTCTCGCGGAGAATCCTCGGAGAAAGGTGGATTGATCTCGATGATGCCTGCGCAGCCGACCGCCACGCTGACGCCTGAAGCGCCGGTCGCCACAGCCCCTGCGAAAACAGTGGCCTTTGCGCAGGAAAGTGTTCCCATGGGTCCTGCCAATGAGCCACACAAAAGGACGGAAAGGTGCACGTCGCTGGTGGGACCCGGCCGCTCCCCGCGGATTGCGCGCTCTGGGCCATCGTCCCGTAGCCCTGCAGGGCCACCGGCGTCTCGCTGCGCAGCGCCTGCACGCGGCGATCGGGGTGTCGCCCTCAGGCCCACCGCGCCACCTTCCGCGGCCGGGCCGCCGCCCCGAGCGGGGCCTGACCGGCCGTCGACCCGGTTCCGCGCTCCGGCTCCGTCGCTGGTCAGGGCCCTGGCGGAGCGGAAAACCAGGTGCGGACGGGCCGGTTCGCACTCGTATACTCGTGCGAGCTCTGGAGGAGGAGGTGCGGCAGTGAAGCTTGCCGAGGCACTGGCAGAACGCGCGGAGGCGACGCGCCGTACGGAACAGCTGCGGGCGCGCATCGTCAGCAGTGCGCGGCACCAGGAGGGGGAGACGCCCGCCGAGGACGCGGCCCAGCTGTTGGCCGAGGTCGGCGAGGTGCTGGACGCCCTGGAAACGTTGATCCGGCGGATCAACCGGACCAACGCCACCGTGGAGATGGGTCCGGACGGCACCCTCACCGATGCCCTGGCCCGCCGGGACGTCCTGCGGCTGCGCCACTCCGTGGTCACCGCGGCGGCGGACGCGGCGGCGGGGACGGGTGACCGGGGATACGGTCGGCAGCTCCGGTCCGAGCTGATGATGCTCTCCGCGCTCCCGGTCGCCGAACTGCGCGGTCAGGCGGATGCGCTCGCGCGGGAGATCCGCGAGGTCGATGTGCGGATCCAGCGCACGAACTGGGAGGCCGATCTGCTGGACTGACAGTCCGGCAGGTTCGGACGATGTGGAGCAGGTAGCAGCTTCGGAGGCGTGCACACACCGAGGGCCGGCGGTATTCCGGCCCACTCCTGGCGCGTGAAGAGCAACGCGGGGTTCGACTCCCCATCAACAGTGCAGCTCAGCACCGCGTACAGGTAACCGTGCACAGCACACAGCACATCACCACGTGCAGGTCCGAGGCGGCGAGGGCGGGTTCGGGGCATTCCACATCGCAGCTCCGCGCAGGAAGTCGGCTGGGCCGACGTCCTGCGCGGAGCGTCGGCCCGGCTCAGGCGTGGAGCGTGACGTTGGGCAGCGGGCGGCCTTCGGCGTCGAACAACGCGGCCCCGCAGTCGCAGTGCTCGTCGGCCAGGGTCTCGGTCGGGGGCAGCTCCCACACCAGCATCTGCGAGCAGTCCGGGCAGTTCAGGCTGACCAGGGTCTCCTCGGGCTCCGAGCCCCAGGCCCGCACCGGGAGGCCCTCGTGCAGCAACCCGGCCGGCTCGCGCCCACCGGTCAGCGCGACCAGCAGTTCGTAGGTGTCGGTGCCGTTCTCCCACACCAGGAGCGTGCGGCCGAGGTCCGCCAGCACGGCGGCGAGGTGATCGAGCTGACGGACCGGGACGTCACCGCGGCGCAGCGTCGGGTCGTCCTCGGCCGCCCGGTGGACGACCTCCGTGCCGATGCCCGCCGGTTCTGCCCCGAAGGCCCGTACCCGGCCGGCCACGAATGCCGCCAGCTGCCCCGGGTGGTCCTCGCCGGTCCAGTCCATCGTGAACATCACCCGGTCGACCCGGACGCCCCGCGCCCGCTCGTCGGGGGTCAGGACCAGCGCTTCCAGTTCTTCCGACTCTTCCAGCTCCGTCACGGCGATCACGCTATCAACTGGACGGGCGGCGCGGCCCGATGCCATCGATCCGGCGTCGGAGAGCCGAGCGGACCCGGGGCCGGTACGCGGACGGGCACCGGCTGCCGGACCGGGTCCCCGCGCGGTGAGCCGTGACGACCTGCGAGGACGTACCGACGATCATGCCGCTACGGTTCCTCCGTGACTTCTCCCGCCTGGACCGATGACGAGATCGTCGCCGGCCTCCACGAGTTCGCCGAGGCCCGCGGTCTTCCCCTGCCCGCGCCGACGAAGGCCGCCGACGAGTTCGAGGCCCTCACCGGATTTCCGATGGCGCCGCTGCTGCGGAGGATCTACTGCGAGGTCGCCGACGGCGGCTTCGGGCCGTACGGCGGCGTCGTCTCGCTCACCGAGTCGAAGCGGCGGTTCAGCCACGAAGGGTCCCTGGCGCGTGTCTACCGGAAATGGGCCTCCGAGCCGGGCTTTCCGCCTAGCGTGGTGCCGTTGGTGACCCTCGGCGGTGTCATCTGGTGGTGCCTCGACCTCAGCACTCCGCAGGGCGCCATGTGGGGCATGGACGAGAACGCCTGCGACCACCACTACGTGTCCCCGCAGGACGTCACCCTGGCGGAATGGCTCACGGACTGGCTCCTCGGGAACGACACCTTCCCGACGATTCCCCCGGTTCCCGACTGCCCTGACTGCTGACGGGCGGCCGGCCCGGCTCCTCGGGCCGCAGCTGGACCGGCCTCCACTCGATCGCCAACGTCTCTCGCTCTTACGGGAGTTCCATCCTTCCGGTGACCAGTGGCGGTGAGGTCCGACCGCGTCGCCGGGTGGTCGCCGGAGACCAGTTCGGCCGCCCGCAGCGGATCGTCGTCCGCGCGTGCGAGCAGTGCTCCGACGTCGTGGCCCGGTGCGTCGTAGCCGGGTGGCGGGGGCCGTGCCCGCCGCCGTAGCGTGCGGGTTCGGGACGACGTCGGACGGCGGGGGAGACGACGTGGCAGGGCAGGACGCGCGGTTCGCCGCCTACGCTCCGGACCCGGCCGAGCGGCCCGCTCCGGTGACCGCGGTGGTGGCGGAGGCGACCGGGGACGATGTGCCGGGGCTGGCCGCGATCCAGGCCCGGGCGCGCGGTGGTTCGGCGGGCGACTGGGCGGACCGCATCCGGCGGGCGCTGCGTGCTGGGCGCAGCCTGGTGATCACCGCGAAGGTGTCCGGTGAAGCCGTCGGGTACGCGAGTGCGGCGTTCCTGCCCGAGCACGCCGGGGACGGCGCCCCGGCCGGCCACTACCTGACCGGTGTCACGGTGGATCCCGACTGGCGGCGTCGTGGAATCGCGAGGCTGCTGACCCGGCGGCGGATGGAATGGGCGTGGGAAGGAGGGTCGGCCGTCTGGTGCTTCATCTCCGCCAGGAACCGCGCCTCGCTCGACCTGCACCGGGAACTCGGCTTCGAGCAGGTGGAGGTGGGTGCCTCCTTCCAGGGCATCGATTTCGCCGGTGGCGAGGGCTGGCTCCTGCGAGCGGACTCGCCGCGACCGTGACGGGGTGCCACCTCGTGCGAGCCGCGCTCACCCGTGTCGGCGGCGGCCCGCCGCCTGACGCAGCACCAGGCGTGGATCGAAAGTGTCCGATGAGGATGGCGGAGAGCCACTCGCTGATCCAGAATGACGGAATGGTCACGCTTGAGACTCCCCGGTTGATCCTGCGTCGCTGGCGCGAGGCGGACGTCGCGCCCATGGCTGCCGTCAATGCCGATCCCGAGGTGATGCGGTGGATCCGGGACGGCAGCGTCCGTGACGAGCAGCAGACCCGCGCCGGGATCCGGGCGTGGGAGGGCGAGTGGGAGTCGCGGGGCTTCGGCCTGTTCGCCGTGGAGGTCCGTTCCACCGGCGAGCTGGCCGGGTTCACCGGGCTTTCGGTGCCCGCATTCCTGCCGGAGGTGCTGCCGGCGGTCGAGGTCGGCTGGCGGCTGGGACGTTCCCACTGGGGGCGGGGCTTGGCCACGGAGGCGGCCGTGGCCGCTGTCCGGTTCGGGTTCGAGGAGCGGGGGCTGGAGCGGATCGTCAGCATCGCCCAGGTGGGCAACGACGCCTCCGAACGGATCATGACCAAACTGGGGATGCATCCGGCCCGTGAGACCGTCAACCCCACCAGCGGGCGGCGGGTCCGGGTGTTCGAGCTGTCGTCGGAGCAGTACGCCGCGGCCACTCGCTGACGGTCCGGGCGCTCCTCCGGGCGATCTTTCAGGCCCAGCGTCGTCGGTTTCTTGACATTGCGTACTCCCTCAGGAGCGGTCGGCCCACCACGGTGGACGACAAGGCAGACTCCTCCCGGGGTGACCGGCGGAGACGGATTCCACCGGTGCACCGGCATCGACGACGGCGGCACGCCGACCGATCGGTACCTGTGCCGACCAGCCGCCCGGGGTCCGCCCCGGGCCGAGCCCATCGCGATGTCGATGGTGCGCGAGACAACTGGCCCCCCGCGACTGCGGGGGGATGACGACTTGTGGGGGAACCGATGGAACGACGTACGCTGCTGCGCGGACTCGTGGGAGTGCCGCTCGGCGCGATGACGCTGATCTCCGGAACCGGGCGTTCCTGGGCGGGCGAGCCGATCGGAACGATCGAGGTCAAGCCGCCGGCGCCGAACGTGGAGTGGACCCGCCGCTGGGACGGGTGGGGCACCACGCTGGGCTGGTGGGCGAACCGGATCGGGCCCCGGGACGACCTGGCCGACCTGCTGTTCACCCGCGACACCGTCCCGTTCCTCGGGCACCAGCTGCCGGGCCTGGGCATGAACATCGTCCGGTACTGTGCCGGCGGGTCCGGGAGCAACACCATCGGCTCCCGGAAGATGGCGTCCTCGCTGGACGGGTTCAAGAAGATCGAGGGCTTCCAGCTCGACTGGAACTCCGACGATCCGTCCTCGTCGAGCTTCGACTGGAGCCTGGACGCCAAGCAGCGGGGCGTGCTCCAGCAGGCGAAGGCCCGGGGCGTGGACACCTTCGAGCTCTTCGCCAACTCGCCGATGTGGTGGATGCTCAAGAACGACGACCCGGAGGGCGCCGCCGACGGCCTCTGCAACCTCCAGGACGGCAACTTCGACCGCCACGCGGCCTACCTGGCGACGGTGGCACGGTATGCGCACGACCACTGGGGCATCGACTTCGCCTCGGTCCAGCCGTTCAACGAGCCAGGCCTGAACTGGGGCAACAAGGCGGTGATGGACACCACCCAGGAAGGCTGCTTCTACACCCACGCCCAGCAGGCCGACCTCATCCGGCGGACCCGCGCCCAGCTGAACGTCCGGGGCCTGACGGGGACGCTGGTGGCGGGCCTCGACGAGAACGGCACCGCGCTGGCCCGCAACACCTGGACGAGCCCGGAGTTCGACGCCGTGACCAAGGCGGCCGTCGGCCGGGTCAACGTCCACGGTTACGACGAACTCGGCGGTGACCGGGTCGGGTTGTACGACGCGGTGTCCGCCGACGGCAAGCGGATCTGGAACTCCGAGTACGGCGACGGGTGGGCGCACGGCCTGGCCCTCGCCGAGAACCTGCACGCCGACCTGCGCCTGCTCCACCCTTCGGCCTGGGTGGCCTGGCAGATCCTCGACTGGCACGGCTTCGGCGCGATCGACTTCACCGACGGGGCGCTGGTCGGGGTCAACCCCAAGTACTGGGTGCTCGCCCAGTACATGCGGCACATCCGCCCGGGGATGACGATCATGGACACCGGCCACAACAACGCGGTCGCGGCCTACGACGCCGTCAACCACAAGCTGGTCGTGGTCGCCTACCTCCTCGAGGACGCGCAGTGGCTCACGTTCGACCTGTCGGCGTTCTCGCAGCCGGGCGTCCACGGTGCCGCGGTCAAGCGCTGGGTCACCGGCGTCGGCGCCGGTGACGGCCAGCGCTACCAGTACTACGCGGACACCGTGATGAACGGCGGGCGGTTCTGGTCCGACTGCGGTGCCTACAGCGTCCAGACCTTCGAGGTCTCCGACGTCCACCTGTAGCCGCTCGCGTCCCCGGCCGGGCCCACCCCGGCCGGGGACGTCCGTCGGCCCGGTCGAACTCCCGGACCGGATCGAGGAAGTGTCCCGCATCCGGTCTCCTGGAACACCCTTCAGTGGTCGCTGATTTCCTCGGCGAGGATCTCCACCTCCTCGCCCGGGCCGGTGATCGTCAGCCGGTGCAGCACGCAGCGGTTGGCGTGGTGATGCAGGAGATGACGAGCCTCGGGCGGCACGAGGACGGCTTCGCCGGGTTGCAGGTCGGTCCGCAGGACGAGTGACGTCAACCAGCAGAACTGGCCGCGCAGCTCTTCGAGGCTCACGGTCGAACACTGTCCCGAGCAGTCCCGACAAGGCCGGACTTCAGAAGCGGGGTCGGGCTTCCCGGACTGCTCGGGGTCCAGCTGTTTCGGAGCGTTGACGTGCGCGGGAAGTCGACGGGCTCGACTTCCCGCGCGGGGCGGAGGGGGGTTATGCCGGGTGCTCGTGGGCGATGGCCCGGAGGACGTCGGCGAGCCACGTCAGGTGGTGGCTCAGCGCGCGGTCCGGGTCGGCGACTACGTCCCGCAGGTGCTGCCAGGATTCCGAGAGCTGTCCGATGGTGAGGTCGTCCGGCTCCCGGGTGACGTCGTAGAGGTCGTTCGGGGGGATGGACCAGAAGTAGTCGTTGTCCAGGGCGACGGCATCGCCCGCCGCAGCGGCTTCCATATGACGGAGTACGACGTCGAACGAGCTGCGCAGCTCGGCCAAGGACACGGACAGGGGTTCATCAGCCATGATCACCATCATGGGGGACCGGTGGGGGTGAGCAGGAAGTCGGCGGG